>NZ_JBTLNE010000010.1:0-74295 GCF_054457435.1 Halovulum sp. GXIMD14793
CGGCAGACCCGACGTTCAGACACCCGCATCTCATTGCGAACGTGATCGATACAGGCGCGACGGCGCGAGGGGCTCAGTAGTTTCCCCGCGCGGCCTCTGACAAGATGAGCTTGTCCAGCGTTAGGTCCGACACGGCTCGACGCAGCCGGTCATTCTCCTTCTGAAGTCGCTTTAGTTCTTTCAGTTGGTCGGTTCCCATGCCGCTATACTGCTTACGCCAGCGGTAGAATGTCTGCTCGGTTATCTGCACCTGCCTGATCGCATCAATGCGCGCCATTCCTTGGCCGCAAAGCACCTCAACCTGCCGTAACTTCGTGACAATCTCTTCCGGCTTGTGTCGCTTGATTCCCATATCTGATCCTCCGTTTCCTAACTATAGGGGCGGACCACTTCAGTGGGGGAGGATCAACATTTCAGCGATAGACAATAGTGTTAACAGGCCCTAGTTCAACTTCAAAGCCCACAAAAAAAGGCCCGGCTGATCGCCGGGCCATCTATTCTCAGATGCCTAAAGCGTTTCGGGATAAACCTGAGACAAAAGATTATCCTGAAACGCAGTGATAAGCCTATATGGTGTACGCGTTTCGATTTTATGTGATGTCTCAAGGTAAACTCGAAACGCTTTAAGTTTACTGAGGAAGCTCGCCCTGCAGCCCTTCGACATAGAAATTCATGCCCAGAAGGGTGCCGTCATCGGCGGTTTCGCCTTCTGCCAGCCAGGCAGAGCCGTCCTGCTTGTTGATCGGACCGGTGAAGCTGTGCAGCTTGCCAGCTGCAATATCATCGGCGATCTGCTGTGCTTCGGCGCGGATATCGTCAGGGATTTTGTCAGAGAAAGCGCCGATTTCGGTCATGCCAGGCTTGATCCCGTCCCAAGTGTCGCTGCTTTCCCAGGTTCCGTCCATCACCGCCTGTGTCCGTGAGATGTAGTACGGGCCCCAGTTGTCGATGATCGAGGACAGGCGCGCATCCGGACCGAACTGCGCCATGTCAGAGGCCTGACCGAAGGCATAGACTTCATTGCCTTCTGTATCATCCTCCCACGTGCCCTGAGCGATGGTCATGGCAGCAGGGCTGTCGGTGTGCTGCATGATCACATCGGCCCCCTGCTCGATCAGCGCATTGGCGGCATCTGCTTCTTTCGCGGGGTCAAACCAGGTGGAGACCCAGACGACCTTGAACTCTACATCCGGGTTGGCCTTTTTTGCCGCCAGATAGGCAGAGTTGATGCCACGCACAACCTCGGGGATCGGGAAGGACGCGATGTAGCCGACGGTGTTTGTCTTGGTCATCTTGCCCGCGATGTGACCCAGAACGGTGCGGCCTTCATAAAAGCGCCCGGAATAGGTCGAGAGGTTGTCCGCGCGCTGATAACCGGTGGCATGCTCGAACTTCACATCCGGGAATTGCTTGGCCACTTTCAGCGTTGGGTTCATATAGCCGAAAGATGTGGTGAAGATCAGCTTATGGCCGGATTGCGCCATCTGGCGGATGGCCCGCTCTGCATCGGGGCCTTCGGGAACGCTTTCCAGAAAGCTGGTTTCGACCTTGTCGCCGAAAGCCTCTTCGATGGCCAGGCGGCCCTGATCATGCTCATAGGACCAGCCGAAGTCACCGACGGGGCCGACATAGATGAAACCGACCTTCAGTGGTTCATGCCCATCGGCCAGGGCGGCCCCGGTGCCTATTGCCAGCGCGAGTGTTGCGCCTGCCAGCTTTGAAAACAGTCTCATCTTTTGTTCCTTCCTGTTGGTGGGTTATCAGTTTTGCGGTGCCCAGCGGTTGGGTCAAGCCTTTGGTCAGGGCGTCAATCTGTGCGATGAAAGGTCTGGCCCAGTGAGGCCGGGGCGTTGAGATGCGTGCGCAGCTTATCGGCCGACATCACCACCAGCACGACGATGGTCGCAAGATAGGGGGCCATCGAAATGTATTGCGCCGGGATATGCACCGGATAGGTTTGCGCCGCCATTAGGGCAACAAGGGTCAGCACCCAAAGCGGGACCATGCTTTTGTCCATGCTGCCGCGCCGCGAAATGGTGTTGAGGGTCGCATTGACTGCAAACAGGAACAGCGCAAAGACCAGCAGCCAGAGCGGTGTGATATTCTCGGTCTGCATATAAAGTTGCAGTTGGGTCACGCCGCCAAACAGCAACGCGCCCAGAACCACGCGCCAGGTTTGCCAGGCTCCGAACACCACGATGGCCAGCGCAATCCAGCCCGCCCCAGCGGTCATCCCCTCGTTCCATTGCGGCACCCGGATCAGCGACAGATAGGCCCCGCCCAGCCCAGCGCAGGCTCCGCCGAATGCAATTGCCAGCAGGCGGGTGCGCACAACGTGATAGCCAAGCGCGTGGGCGGCGTGGTGGTTCTCGCCAATGGCGCGCAAGGCCAGCCCACTGCGTGAGGTGGTCAGAAACGCCCAGATCAGCACCGCCAATGCAAGCGACAGGTAGACCATCGCGTCATGGCTGAACAAGATCGGGCCAAAAACCGGCATATCCGACAGAATGGGCAGGTTAAGATGCCCAACCGGCGGCGGCTTTAGCCCTGAATAGGGTTGACCGATCAGCGCCGCCAACCCAAGCCCGAACAGCGTCAATGCCAGCCCGGTTGCCACCTGATTGGCCAGCAAAATCTGGGTGATGACGCCAAAAATCAGGGCCAGCGCGGCTCCGGCAGCGGCTGCGGCGACGAAGCCCAACGTGACGGAGGTTGTCTCGACCGAGATTGCAAAGCCTGCAATCGCGCCGATGATCATCATCCCTTCGACACCAAGGTTCAGAACACCGGATTTTTCCACAACCATCTCGCCCAGGGCGGCTAGCATCAAAGGTTGCGCGGCGATGATGATCGCGAGGGTCAGTGACACCGGACTGATGCCGAATTGATCGCAGAACGCCGTCAGGGCGACCAGGGCCGCACCGACAAGGATCAATTGCTGGTTGGTTGAACTCAGACGCGGTTTCATCATGCCACCCCTTTCGCGCGCGGGGTAAATCGGTAGCGAACGAACACTTCGAAGGCCAATAGAAACAGCAGCAGCAGACCCTGAAAGACCTGGATCGCTGCGGCCGGGATTTGCAGGGTGAATTGCGCGGTTTCCCCGCCGATATAAGTCAGTGCCAGCATCAATCCGGCAACCACGATCCCGATTGGATGCAAGCGGCCCAAGAAGGCGACGATGATTGCCGTAAACCCGTATTTTGCAGGCAGTGAAGGCACCAGTTGCCCGACGGGGCCAGCGGCCTCGAACACGCCCGCCAGCCCCGCCAGCGCGCCTGACAAGCCCAGACACAGGATAACCGTCCTGTTGCGTGAAACCCCGGCGAAATGGGCCGCCCTTGGGGCGACACCCGACAGGCGAACATTGAAGCCGAACACATGCCGTTGCAGCAGGATATAGGCCAGTATGGCCACGACCAGAGCGACCAGAATGCCGATATGGACCCGGGTCCCCTCCATCAGGATGGGCAGCGTTGCGCTGTCATGGAACATGCGGCTTTCGGGAAAGTTGAAGCCGTCGGGATTGCGCAGCGGGCCAGAAACAAGCGCAGACAGCAGCAGCTCGGCTACGTAGACCAGCATCAGCGACACAAGGATTTCGTTGGCGTTGAACTTCACCTTCAGGAGTGCCGGGATCATAGCCCAGACAAACCCGCCCGCCATTCCGGCCAGACACATCAGCGGCAACAGCCATGCGCCCACGATGTTCCAGAAGGCCAGCCCGACGGCACCGCCAGCAATCGCGCCGATGATAAATTGCCCCTCGGCCCCGATATTCCAGATCCCGGCGCGAAAACCAAAGGACAAGCCGATGGCGATCAGGATAAGCGGGGAGGCTTTGACCAGAATTTCAGAGCGGGAATAGCTGTCAAACAGCGGATCGACAAAGATGATCCTGATCGCCTGCACCGGATCCTTGCCCAGCAATGCAAACAGCGCACCGCCCACAATCATAGTGGCGGCAATGGCCAGCAGGGGCGACAGCAGCTGCAGGCGGGCAGAGGGCGCGGCGCGGGGCTCAAGCATGGGTGGTCATATCCTTCTGTGCGCCGAATTTACCGCCCATCATCAGCCCGATCTCTTCATTGGTCAGCGAGCCGTTGCGCTGCGCAGGGCTTAGCCGTCCGCCTTCGATCACAGCGATTGTGTCCGAGATTTCGCGCAATTCATCCAAGTCCTGGCTGATCACGATCACGCCCGCACCACTGGCGGCCAGATCACGCAAGGCGCTGCGGATCGTGGCCGCAGCATTGGCATCGACGCCCCAGGTTGGCTGGTTCACCACCAGCACATGCGGGCGCTGCAGTATTTCCCGCCCGATGACGAATTTCTGCAGGTTCCCCCCTGACAGCGAACCTGCGGCCACATCGACCGAGGGCGTGCGCACATCGAATTTCGACACGATAGCCCGAGCATAGTTCTGGGTGGAGCGCTGCTTGATAAAGCCGCGCCAATCCAGCCGTTGCCGTGACCGCCCGGTCAAAAAGGCGTTTTCGGCCAGTGTCATGTCCCCGGCGGCGGAATGGCCCAACCGTTCCTCGGGCGCGGTCAGCAGGCCGCGTTTGCGCCGCGCATTCGGGGCCATTCGCCCGATCTGGCTGCCCTCCAGCACCACCATAGAGCGTTCTGTTGCGGTCTCGCCCGAGATTGCCAGCAGCAATTCACTTTGCCCGTTGCCCGCCACACCTGCGATGCCCAGAACCTCGCCATTGCGCAGGGTCAGGTTGATGTCTTTCAGATTGGTGCCAAACGGATCCTCGGTTTCCACGCTCAGGTCGCGCAGGGTCAGCAGCGGTTCGCCGGGGGTGAACAGGCGGGGCAGGGGTTTGGTCAACTCAATCCCTACCATCATTTCCGCAAGCTGATGCGCCGTGCGTTCAACGGGGCGGCAACTGCCCACCACGGCCCCGTTGCGCAAGATTGTCGCGTGATCGCACAGCGTGCGGATTTCCTCCAGCTTGTGCGAGATATAAAGGATTCCCACCCCTTCAGAGGCCAGCTGCCGCAGCGTGGTGAACAGTGTCGTCACCTCCTGCGGGGTCAGGACCGAGGTCGGCTCGTCCATGATCAGGATGCGTGGGTTCTGCAAAAGGCAGCGCACAATCTCGACCCGCTGGCGCTGCCCGACGCTCAGATCGCCGATCAGCCGATCCGGGTCCAGCGGCAGGCCATAGGCATTGGCGACGTCGCGGATTTTCCGAGACAGTTCTGCCGGTTCCGGCGGGTCTTCCATGCCAAGGGCGATGTTTTCGGCCACGCTCAGCGCTTCGAACAGCGAGAAATGCTGAAACACCAGCCCGACCCCCGCCTTGCGCGCCGCCTTGGGGTTGCGCGGTTCGTGCTGGGTGCCGTTGATATACATGATGCCGCTATCGGGCTGCACCAGGCCATAGATGGTTTTGACCAGTGTGGATTTGCCCGCGCCATTTTCGCCTAGCAAGGCGTGGATTTGGCCGGCCTCAAGGGCAAAGGATACATCGCTGTTGGCCCGAACCCCGGGATAGGATTTAGAAAGCCCCTGAACCTGCAGCAACGCGCTCACGTAACCCACCCCTGTTTTTGCCGATTTTCGGCATTGTTGAGATGACTGAGTAGCGCAACCGCAGTGCTCAGGGCAATGGCCGATGGCAATTTGCCCAAGGCCGGGTCGCCGATCGGGCAGATCAGCCGTTTCAGCGCCGCGCCATGCCCCAGTGCCCGCAGTCGGCTTTCAAAACGGGCTTTCTTGGTGGCTGATCCGATCAGACCGAGGGTCGCGAAAGGGCGCGACAGCACCTGGTGGCAGATTTCAAGGTCCAGCGCGTGGGAATAGGTCATGACCAGATGATGCGCGTCATCCGGTGCATGGCGCACGACCGAGGCAGGATCGGCGGCGACCAGCATATCAGGCCCGCTTGGCAAAGGGTCAGGAAACCGCGCCTTATCAGTATCAATCCAGGTCACAGCCACGGGCGGCCCCTGCAACACATGCACCAACGCACGGCCCACATGGCCTGCGCCATAAATCCAGACCGGAGCCTGCGCCCGTGCCACAGGCTCTATAAACCAGTCATCGATGGTAGCGATTTCAGGGCTCATGCTCAGCGCGCGCGCAACCTTTGGCGGTGGCGGCCCGTCTTGCCCGATCCGGGTACCGATGGCGCGCGCGTAAACGCCGGTATCGGGGATCGCCGCCAGCGCCTCGGCGTTAAAAACCTCGATCAGACACTCCACCGCTCCGCCGCAACACTGGCCAAGCGCGGGTCCCAAAGCATGGCGGGAAAGACGCCGCGCGCCGGGTGCCGCCAGCGCCTGCCGCGCCTCTTGCGTAACCGCAAACTCCAACGCGCCGCCGCCGATAGTTCCGGACTGTCCATCCGCCCAAACCAGCATTGCCGCCCCGGTTTCGCGTGGCGAGGAACCTTGAAAACCGGTGATCACCGCACGGGCCACAACGCCATGCGCTGTGACACGGCGGTGCAGGTCGGACAGGTCCAACCCGCCTACCATGCGTTTCCTTGCTGCAAAGATACGGCGCGCAACACCCGCTCAGGCGTCGCTGGTGCATCCAGCGCAGGATAGATAGACCCGTCACCACAAGCTGCCACCGCGTCCGACAAGGCCATAAACGCCGAAATACCCAGCATAAAGGGCGGCTCGCCCACGGCCTTTGACCGATAGATCGTGTCTTCCCGATTAGCCCCGTCCCAAAGGGCGACATTGAACACCTCGGGCCGATCACCACAGGCCGGGATCTTGTAGGTTGACGGCGCATGGGTGCGCAGCCGCCCCTTATCATCCCAGACCAGTTCTTCAGTCGTCAGCCATCCGGCTCCTTGCACATAAGCGCCCTCAATCTGGCCGATATCAAGCGCAGGGTTCAGCGAGCGCCCGCAATCATGCAAAATATCTGTTCGCAACAGACGGTACTCGCCAGTCAGCGTGTCAATCGCGACCTCTGTCACGGCGGCCCCATAGGCAAAGTAAAGAAACGGCCGCCCGCGCCCCGCCCGTCGGTCCCAGCTGATCTTGGGCGTGGCGTAATAGCCCGTCGCCGATAAGGGCACCCGCCCGGTATAAGCCAGCGCGGCCAGTTCCGCGAAACTGATCCTCTCCTGCCCGACCCGCACGCCTTCTGGCGTAAACTCAATGCTGTCACGCTGCGCCTGCCAATACTCCGCCGCAAAATCCACCAGCCGCGCCTTCAGCGTCTCACAGGCCGCCTTGGTCGCCATACCATTCAGATCCGCGCCCGAGGACGCCGCCGTGGCCGAGGTATTGGGCACCTTCGCCGTATCGGTGGCCGTGATCCGCACCGCCTCCAACGGCTGCTGAAACACTTCCGCAGCCACCTGCGCAACCTTGGTGAACAGGCCCTGACCCATCTCCGTCCCGCCATGATTCAGATGGATCGACCCGTCAGAATAGATATGAACCAGCGCCCCCGCCTGATTAAGATGCGTCAGGGTAAACGAAATACCAAATTTCACCGGCGTCAGCGCAATCCCCCTCTTCAGCACCGCCGACCCGGCATTAAAATCCCGGACCGCCGCCCGCCGCGCGGCATAATCAGAACTTTCCTCCAGCGCGGCCACAATCGGCGGCAGGACAAAATCCTCCACCTCCATATGATAGGGCGTCACCCGCCCCTTCATTGTTCCACAAATATCCCCGCCGGAGGCTCCGGCACCCGCCGCATCCGTGCCTTCGGAGGTGTCTGGCGGCATGGCATAGTAATTCGCCTTGCGCACCGCCAGCGGATCAAGCCCAAGATGATGCGCAATGTGACCCATCACCCGCTCAATCCCCACCATGCCCTGCGGTCCGCCAAATCCCCGAAAGGCCGTGGCAGACTGGGTATTGGTCTTCAGCCGATGCGATGTGATCCGTACCGCAGGCAGCCAATAGGCATTGTCAGAATGCAACATGGCCCGATCCGCCACCGGCAAAGACAGATCCTGCGCCCAGCCGCAGCGCACATCATGGCGAAACTCGATCCCGGTGATCTGGCCAGCATCATCAAAACCAACCTGATAGCCAATGCGAAAATCATGCCGCTTGCCGGTGATCATCATGTCATCGTCGCGGTCATAGCGCATCTTGCAGACCCGCCCGGTGGCATGTGCGGCAACCGCGCAGGCAACCGCCAGCGCATTGCCCTGACTTTCCTTGCCGCCAAAGCCGCCGCCCATACGCCGGACCTCGACCCGGACGGCAGAGAACGGCAAACCAAGCGCATGGGCCACCTTATGCTGGATCTCAGACGGGTGTTGCGACGAAGATTGCACCAGAACCCCGCCATCCTCGCTCGGGTTGGCCCAGGCGACCTGGCCTTCCAGATAAAAATGTTCCTGCCCGCCGATCTCCATCTGGCCGGACAGCTGATGCGGGGCGCGGGCGATTTCGGGCCCGGGATCACCCCGTTCAAAAACCAGCGGGGCCTCAAACTCCGAACCCGCTGCCAAAGCCTCGTCTATGCTCAGTATGGGTGTTTCCTCGGCATAGTCGATGGTCCCCAGCCGTGCTGCTTTGCGGGCGGCCAGATGGCTGTCTGCAACAACCAGGAACAGCGGTTGCCCCAGATAATGCACGGTCCCATCGGACAAAAGCGGCTCATCATGGATCGAGGGAGAGACGTCATTCTCCCCGGGTATGTCCTCAGCCGTCAGAACCGCCACAACACCGGGGGCTGTGTGCACTGCCGCCAGATCCATCTTGGTGATCCGTCCACGCGCAATTTCCGACAGACCAAAGGCCAGATGCAATGCATTGCCGGGCAGGGCGGTGTCATCCGTGTAACGGGCCGCGCCAGTGACATGCAATATCCCACTGTCGTGCGGATTGGATTTGGCAACACTCATGCCAGCACCCCTCGTTCTGCCAACCGTGTCGGGATGTCCGAAGACAGTTCCAGAAAGCTGCGCTGCAGCATGTTTTGCGCTGCAACCAGCCTGTAGCGGGCTGACGCACGCATATCGTCGATGGGCGCGAAATCCTCGGCAAAGGCAGGTAGGGCGGCGTTGATTGCCTCCTGAGTGAAGGGGCGGCCATGCAATGCGGCCTCGACGGCACGGGCGCGCTTTGGGGTCGCAGCCATGCCGCCGAACGCGATACGCGAGGCCGTAAAATGCCCATTCTCAACCGGCAGATTGAAACAGCCGCACACGGCCGAGATGTCCTGATCGAAACGTTTTGAAAGTTTATGACAGCGCAGTGTGTCGGGTTGTGTCGGGATGAACAGGCTTTCAACAAACTCGCCCGTGCTGCGATCCTGTTTGCCGTAATCGACAAAGAAATCCTCCAGCGCGATCTGTCGCCGGTCCGATCCTTTGCGCAGCACCAGTTCGGCCCCAAGGGCGATCAGCGCAGGTGGGCCGTCCCCGATAGGAGAGCCGTTCGCGATATTGCCGCCGATGGTCGCCGCACCGCGGATTTGCACGCTGGCAAACCGGCGGATAAGTTCAGCCAGATCCGGATGACGCGAGGCGATTGCGGTGCCAAAATCAGCCACTGTGACACCGGCTCCGATCTGCAACCCGTCGCCCGTGTCCTCAATCCGCTGCAGCGCGCCTATGCGATTCAGAAACGCCACGGGCCGAATATCGCGCAACGCTTTGGTGGTCCAAAGCCCGACATCCGTCGCCCCGGCAATCAGTGTGGCATCGGGGTTGGCGACATACCAATCGGCAAAGCGGTCAATATCCGTAGGCGCATAGGCTTCTGCCAATACAAGATCTGCGTCGCTGCCCTGATCCACGACCCGGTCCCGGTCATCGCTCCAAGGTGCTGCATCCTGCCCGGCGGCGATTTCGGCGGCGCGGATGATCGGGGCGTAGCCCGTGCAGCGGCAAAGATTACCCGCCAGAACATCATCATAATCGGGGCGGCCCGCCTGATGCGCTGTGGCCAGCGACACGACAATACCCGGTGTGCAGAACCCGCATTGCGAACCGTGCTGCGTAACCATCGCGTCCTGTACCGGATGTAGAGTCCCGTCAGGGCCTGTTAGCCCCTCGACCGTGCGCACGGCACGGCCATGCAGTTGCGGCAGGAACAATATACAGGCGTTCAGGGCCGATACCGTACCCTCCGGTCCGGTGACCTGCACGGTGCAAGCCCCACAATCGCCTTCGTTACAGCCTTCCTTCGTGCCGGTCAGTCCCCTTGTCTCGCGCAGCCAGGACAGCAACGTGCGCGTCGGGTCCGGATCGTCGATCCGGACCTCATCACCATTCAGAAGAAAGCGTATCGTACCCATATCGTGCCCTTGCTGCTTCAACTGACAAAGGACCCAAATTTGCCGCGCTTGGCAAGGGAGGTTTCAAACCGGCACATAGCCATGCTAAACGTGGTCTATGCCACAGCTTCATCATGTTCAGCTTGCCATGCCACCGGGCGGCGAAGACCGCGCCCGGGCATTTTATATCGGGCTGCTGGGCTTGCCGGAGGTCGCCAAGCCGCCGGAACTGGCCAAACGCGGCGGGTGCTGGTTTGAAAGCGGTGAATTGAGGCTGCATATCGGGGTGCAGACAGATGGATTTCAGCCAGCCACTAAAGCGCATCCGGGATTGATGTTTGAAGATTTGACGCCATTGGAGGTGCGATTTCGTGAAGCCGGGACTCCAATGACATTTGATGCTGGGTATCCGTGCTTTCGCCGTGCATATGTATCAGACCCTTTTGGCAACAGAATTGAATTGATGCAGGCAATTTGACCGATGGCGATGGTGGGTTTCACCCACCCTACAGAACATCGCGCGAGTGTAGGGTGGGTGAAACCCACCATCCAGCCTTCCTTCCGGTGGCAGACCAAGGTAACGATTGCTCATGGCCAATACTCCGCGATTCATTCACCTGCGCACGCATTCCGAATACTCACTTCTGGAAGGGGCCATTCGGCTAAAATCTCTTCCGAAGCTATGCCGTGCCGACGACATGCCAGCGGTGGCCCTGACCGATACCGGCAATATGTTTGCCGCGCTTGAGTTCTCCGAAGTTGCCGCAGGTACCGGCATCCAGCCGATCCTGGGGTGTCAGCTTGATCTGGCCTATGCGCCGTCCAAAGCGCCTGGGGACCTTACCCCTGCGCCGCGCCCTGTTGTTTTGCTTGCCCAGAATGAGACCGGCTATATGAACCTGATGAAGCTCGACAGCTTCAACTTTTTGTCCTGTGGTGAGGCGTTGCCGCATATCACACTGGCCCAGCTGACAGATCATGCCGAAGGGCTGATCTGTCTGACCGGTGGGGCGGAGGGGCCAGCTGGGCAGCTGGTGCGGGACGCCCAAGTCCCTGCGGCCCGTGCGCTGTTGCAGACGCTGGCCGGGGCGTTTCCCGAACGCCTGTATGTCGAGTTGCAGCGGCATCGCGACGAAAGCGGTGCGCTGACAGAGGCGGAGCAGGCCAGCGAGCGCGGTCTTGTTGAACTGGCCTACGAGCTTGATCTGCCTCTGGTCGCCACCAACGACGTCTATTTCCCCGACCGTGCGATGTATGAGGCGCATGATGCCCTGATCTGTATCGCTGACGGTGCCTATGTCGACCAGCAGGAGCCGCGCCGCCATCTGACGCCGGAGCATTGCTTCAAGACGCAGGACGACATGGTGGCGCTGTTCGCCGACCTGCCGGAGGCCATAGAGAACACCATAGAGATCGCCCACCGCTGTGCGTTCAAGGCAGAAACCCGCGCACCGATCCTGCCGAAATTCGCCGATGATGAGGTTGAGGAACTGCGCCGACAGGCGCAGGAGGGTCTGAAGGATCGTCTTGCGGTTATTCCTCACGCTGCCCCGGTCGAGGAATACGAAAAGCGCCTAGAATTCGAGCTTGGCATTATCGAGGGGATGGGCTTTCCCGGCTATTTCCTGATCGTTGCCGATTTCATCAAATGGGCCAAGGATCGTGATATTCCTGTCGGGCCGGGGCGTGGCTCGGGCGCGGGGTCTTTGGTGGCCTATGCTCTGACCATCACCGATCTGGACCCGCTGCGCTATTCGCTGCTGTTCGAACGTTTCCTGAACCCCGAACGTGTCTCGATGCCCGATTTTGACATCGACTTCTGCATGGATCGCCGGGAAGAGGTGATCCAGTACGTGCAGGAAAAATACGGTCGTGACCGCGTGGCGCAGATCATCACCTTTGGTGCTTTGCTGTCCAAGGCTGCCGTCCGCGACGTTGGTCGCGTCCTGCAGATGCCCTATGGCCAGGTGGATCGCCTGTCTAAGCTGATCCCTGTCGAAGGTGTCAAACCTGTCAGCATCGAAAAGGCGCTGGCGGATGAGCCGCGCCTGCGTGAAGAGGCCAAGAACGAAGAGGTCGTCGCGCGCATGCTGGACTATGCGCAGAAGGTTGAAGGGCTGCTTCGCAACGCCTCGACCCACGCGGCTGGCGTGGTGATTGGCGACCGCTCGCTGGATGAACTCGTCCCGCTTTACAAAGATCCGCGCTCTGACATGCCAGCGACCCAGTTCAATATGAAATGGGTGGAGCAGGCCGGGCTGGTCAAGTTTGACTTTCTGGGCCTGAAAACCCTGACAGTGATCCAGAACGCGCTGGATCTGCTGAAGGATCGTGGAGTTGAGGTGGATATCGGCGCCATCCCGCTGGATGATGAAAAAACCTATGATCTTTATGCCAGTGCCAAGACGGTGGCGGTGTTTCAGGTGGAAAGCTCGGGCATGATGGATGCCCTGCGCCAGATGAAACCGACCTGTATCGAGGATATCGTGGCCCTTGTGGCGCTCTATCGTCCTGGCCCGATGGAAAACATTCCGAAATACTGCAACGTCAAGAACGGGCGTGAGGAGCGCGACGGCCTGCATCCGCTGATCGACCATATTCTGGACGAAACGCAAGGCATCATCGTCTATCAGGAACAGGTGATGCAGATCGCGCAGGAAATGGCCGGGTATAGCCTCGGCGGTGCGGACCTTTTGCGCCGCGCCATGGGTAAGAAAATCCAGGCGGCGATGGATGCGGAAAAGCCGAAATTTCTGGATGGTGCGGCCAAGAACGGTGTGGAAAAGGCCAAAGCGACCGAGGTCTGGAACCTGCTGGATAAGTTCGCCAACTACGGCTTCAACAAATCTCATGCCGCCGCCTATGCCGTGGTCAGCTATCAGACCGGCTGGCTGAAGGCGAATTACCCGGTGGAGTTCATGGCTGCGGCGATGAACTGCGATATCCACCTGACCGACAAGCTGAGCATCTACAAGCAGGAGGTTGACCGGCTTGAGATCGACCTGATCCCGCCCTGCGTCAACCGCTCAGGCGCGACCTTTACCGTGAAGGACGGCAAGCTGGTTTATGCACTGGGCGCGTTGAAGAATGTCGGCGTCGAGGCGATGAAGCTGATCACCGCCGCGCGCGAAGACGGGCCTTTCAAGGATGTATTCGATTTCGCCTGCCGTGTGGATCTGAAACGCATCGGCACCCGCCCGCTGGAGATGCTGGCCCGCGCCGGGGCCTTTGATGAGCTGGACAGCAACCGCGCCAAGGTACTGGCCAGTGTCGGCCCTTTGGTTGCCTATTCCACGGCGACACATGACGACCGGAACTCCAACCAGATTTCCATGTTTGGCGATGGCGGCGAGGATTTGCCCGCCCCGCGCCTGCCTGCGCCTGAGGATTGGTTGCCAACGGAACGGCTGGGGCATGAACATCAGGCGGTGGGCTTTTACTTGTCGGGCCATCCACTGGACGATTATATGGGGCCGCTGAAACGGCAGCGGGTCGAAACGCTGAAAGATCTGGCAGCAAAGGTCAGTGGCGGGGCGATTGCGGCAAAGATTGCCGGGACCGTCTCCGGTCGACAGGAACGCAAATCGGCGCGGGGCAATCGGTTTGCCTTTGTGCAGCTATCCGATCCGACCGGCATTTACGAAGTCACGGTGTTCTCGGACACGCTGGAAACCGCCCGTGATCTGCTAGAGCCGGGCCGCAATGTCGTTCTGGCGGTCGAGGCTGAACCCGATGGGGATCAGGTCAAGATGCTGGCGCGCGGCGTTCAAGCCGTGGATGATGCGGTGGTCGGGGCGGCAGCGGCCGGGCTGAAAATCTATATCTCGGATGACACGGCTGTGGCCTCTGTCGCCACCCGGTTGGAGGATAGCGCCAAATCCGGCGGGCGGTCGCGCGGTCCGGTGAACCTGATCCTGATGCATCCGGGCCTGCCCGGCGAGGTCGAGGTTTCCCTGCCGGAGCAATATCCGGTGACACCGCAAGTCATCTCGGCCATCCGCCATGTGCAGGGCGTGGCACATGTTGAGGAGTTCTAGGGGCGCTACCGTCATGCTTAGCTATGAAAGCCCCATACAAGGGATCTTCAGCCGCAGTCACTCCGGTCCTGCAATGTTGCGCTTGGCCAATGTTCTCTCTTTGTGCTAGGACTGACGGCAATGATAAGAACAGCGTTGGAGCAGGCACATGCGCGTCTTAGGCATAGATCCGGGATTGCGGCGCACCGGGTGGGGGGTTGTCGACGTTTTCGGCAGCAAACTCAGCCATGTGGCCAATGGGGTCTGCACATCCGCTGGCGATGATCTGGCGATGCGCTTATGTTCGCTTCATGCTCAGTTGACGCAGATCTTGCGCGAGCATGCGCCGGACACTGCGGCGGTCGAACATACCTTTGTGAACAAGGATGCCGCAGGCACGCTGAAGCTGGGGCAGGCCCGGGGCATTGCCCTGCTGGTGCCTGCGCAAGCTGGTTTGCCAGTGGCGGAATATGCCCCTAATGCGGTCAAGAAGGTTGTCGTCGGGGTAGGCCATGCGGATAAGGATCAGGTCGGCTATATGGTCGGGCTGCAACTGCCCGGGGCCAAGGTGGCCGGGCCGGATGCGGCGGATGCTTTGGCCGTGGCGCTGTGCCATGCGCATCATGCCCAGTTCGGGGACAGGTTGCAGGCCGCGCTAGAGAAAGCAGCATCATGATCGGCAAGATTTCCGGCAGGTTAGAGATACGCGGCGATGGTCATGTCCTGATTGATACCGGCGGGGTGGGCTATATCGTACATTGCTCGGACCGCACATTGGCCGCATTGCCCGGGCCGGGCGAGGTGGTGGCGCTTTATACCGAGCTTCTGGTGCGCGAAGATCTGATGCAGCTTTTCGGGTTTCTGACGCTTGCGGAAAAGGAATGGCATCGGTTGCTGACCTCTGTACAGGGGATCGGGGCCAAAGGTGCGATGGCTATTCTGGGCACGTTGGGGCCGGATGGGGTCAGCCGCGCGATTTCACTGGCGGATGTCACGGCGATCAAGGCCGCGCCCGGTGTCGGGCCCAAGACCGCGCAACGTGTGGTGCTTGAGCTGAAGGACAAGGCCCCGAGCATCATGGCGCTTGGATCACAGGGTGCCACTCAGGCCATGGCGGCAGATGCCGCCCCGGCGACGCAGACGCCAGCGCCGGTTTCGCCGGCGATGACCGATGATCAGACAGGCGCTTCGGCTGCGGCGCAGGCTGACGCCCTGTCCGCCCTGGCCAATCTTGGCTACGCCCATGGCGAGGCGGCCAGCGCCATTGCCGAAGCGTCGGGGCAGGGGGCGGATACGGCGCAAGACCTGATCCGTGCGGCCCTGAAACTGCTGGCACCGAAGGGCTGAGATGACCGATCCTGACCCAAACCTGCGGCCCGAGGAACTGGCCACCGATACCGACCGCGCCTTGCGCCCGCAGACGCTGGACGAGTTTATCGGCCAGCAGGAGGCGCGGGCCAATCTGGCCGTGTTCATCGAAAGCGCCCGCCGCCGGGGCGAGGCGATGGATCACACGCTGTTTTACGGCCCCCCGGGTCTTGGCAAGACGACGCTTGCACAGATCGTTGCGCGAGAGCTTGGGGTGAATTTCCGCATGACCTCTGGCCCGGTTCTGGCCAAGGCGGGGGATCTGGCGGCGATCCTGACCAATCTTGATGCCCGCGACGTGCTGTTCATCGACGAAATCCACCGGATGAACCCAGCCGTGGAAGAGGTGCTTTATCCTGCGTTGGAAGACTTCGAACTGGATCTTGTGATCGGCGAAGGGCCCGCGGCGCGGACGGTGCGTATTGATCTGCAGCCCTTTACCCTTGTGGGGGCCACGACGCGGCTGGGCCTGCTGACCACACCGCTGCGTGACCGCTTCGGCATCCCGACCCGGTTGGAGTTCTACAAAACCGCCGAACTGGTAGAAATCGTCAGCCGCGCCGCGCGCCTGTTGAATGCAGACGCGACCCCGGATGGTGCGCATGAGATCGCCCGCCGCGCCCGGGGCACCCCCCGCATCGCCGGGCGCCTGTTGCGCCGCGTGGTGGATTTTGCGGTGGTGGAAGGCAATGGCAAGGTCACGGCAGAGATCGCCGACCGCGCCTTGACTCGTCTGGCGGTGGATGATCTGGGCCTCGACAGCGCGGATCGGCGGTATCTGACCTTGCTGGCCGAGAACTATGGCGGCGGCCCGGTCGGGGTTGAGACCATCGCTGCAGCCCTGTCCGAATCCCGCGATGCCATCGAAGAGGTGATTGAACCTTATCTGCTGCAACAGGGCTTGCTACAGCGGACACCGCGCGGGCGTATGCTGGCGGCCAAGGCCTGGAGCCATCTGGGCCTCAGCGCGCCGAAAGCGCCGGGCCAGACTGATCTGTTTGAAAGCGACACATGACACCCGAAGAGGTCACCGCGCTGTTCACCGGCCCTCAGGGTTTTCGCTTTGCCCGCTGGACCAAACCACTGGCTCCGGTCGTGTTCGGCACAGATGATGCGACACTGGATGCCATCAAACCCGCGATGGCCGAGGCCGCCAGTCTGGCCGATCTGTGCATCGTCGATATTGACCCGGAGCTGGGCGCAAATCTGATGCTGTTTGTCCTGCGCGACTGGCAGGAATTGCACGCCGCCAAGGACCTTGAACAGTTAATCCCGGACTTGCCAGATCTGGCAGAGCGCCTGCAGGGATCAGGGGCCAGTCGGTATCGCCGTGTTGTGCCCGCAGCCGACGGCTCTATCGCGCTTGTGGTCAGCTTCCTGCGCCTTGGGGACGAAGAGATGAGGGCCCGAAACCTCGCGCTGGACCTGACCGTCCGCAATCTGCTGCTGTGGTCCGGTCATGCGTTCGAGGCCGAGCCGACTCTGGCTGTGCAATCCGACGGCACTTGCCTAGTTGCCCCACGCATTGCGGCCTTGATCCGTGCTGCTTATGACCCGAAGCTGCCCAACACCTCGGCTGATCCCGCACTGGCCTACCGACTGGCCGCAAGGGCGTCTATGCTTTTGGCCGAATTCGAGGAGGGATAGACATGCCGCATCAACTCACCCTTCGCGTCTATTACGAAGACACCGATCTGGCCGGGATCGTGTATCATGCGAATTACCTGAAATTTCTGGAACGGGGGCGGTCCGAAGCGGTGCGTAGCGCTGGAATTGACCAAAAGGCGCTGAAACAGGACACCGGATTGGTGTTTGTGGTGCGGTCAATGGCCCTCGAATTCTTGCGGGCAGCGCAGTTTGACGATCTGCTGACGGTTGAAAGCCGGGTGAGCGAGGTGCGGGGGGCGTCACTGCTGATGACGCAGCGTATCCTGCTTGAAAATATCGAAATTCTGACGGCTGATTTGTCCCTTGCGATGATGGCACCAACAGGCCGTCCGGCCCGTATCCCGGCTAAAATCCGCTGCAAGCTTGTGACATTATTGGAATAATGGCCGCAATTATGGACATATCAGCGTATTTTCGACACAAACGGTTTCTAATACGTTAGATTAACGCCCAAGCTGGCGGGTAACGACCAGCGCGGTGCAGAACTACGCTTTAAGAGCAGGCAAAAAATGGAAACTGAAGTCCTCGGCGCGGCTGGCGAAATCGATTTTTCGGTTGTTGCGATGTTTATGCGCGCTACCCTGACGGTTAAGATTGTCGTGATCGTTTTGATCCTGGCCTCCTTCTGGTCATGGGCAATCATCTTTCAAAAACACCTGAATTTCCGCCGGTCGCGTACAGCGGCAGACGATTTCGAAGAGGCGTTCTGGTCCGGGCGCGCCCTGGACGAGGTCTATGAAGAGGTGCGCGAGGATCCGCGCGACGGCTCGGAGCGGATTTTCGCGGCAGGTATGCGCGAATGGCAGCGGTCTCATAAGGCGGGTGGCAACCTGATCGGCGGTACGCAGGCGCGTGTTGACCGGGCGATGAATGTCGCGATTGGTCGGGAATCCGATGAACTGACCAGCGGGCTGGGCTTTCTGGCCACAGTCGGTGCGATTTCGCCCTTTGTCGGGCTGTTCGGAACGGTCTGGGGTATCAAGGTTGCGTTTGAGGATATCGCGATCAAGCAGGATACCAGCCTTGCCGTTGTCGCCCCCGGCATCGCCGAGGCGCTGATGGCGACGGCCCTTGGCCTGCTGGCGGCGATTCCGGCTGTTATCTTCTATAACAAGCTGTCAGGCGATGCGGACAAGCTGTCGGCCCGGCAGGAAGCCTTTGCGGACGAGTTTTCCATGATCTTGTCGCGTCAGATCGAAAAAGAGGTGACCTGACATGGGCGCCTCGATGATAGATCGCAGCGGCTCCAGCCGTCGGGGCCGGCGGCGCGGGGGGACCAAGCCAATGTCCGAAATCAATGTGACACCCTTTGTTGATGTGATGCTGGTTCTGCTGATTATCTTTATGGTCGCAGCGCCCTTGCTGCAGGTCGGCGTGCCGCTGGAACTGCCTGAGACCGCAGCGGAAAAGCTGCCGCAGGAAAAGGAAGAGCCGCTGGTCGTGTCAATGACCGCTGACGGGCTGGTCCTGATCCAGGAAACCGAGGTTCCGAAGGAATCGCTGATCCCGCTTCTGAAAGCGGTCATCAGCCAGCGTCAGGATGACAAAGTGTTTATTCGCGCCGATGGCAACATCGATTATGCTTCGGTGATGCAGGTGATGGGTGCGCTTAATCAGGCGGGGTATCACAATATTGGTCTGGTGACCGACAATGGTGGTCCGACCCTCGACCAGCCGGCGGAGTGATCGTTGCGCACGGGCTATGTCCTTTCTGCTTTGTTTCATGGCGGCGCTTTGGCGGTCGCCATTACCGGTTTGCCCTGGGCCAAGCCGCCGGAGCCGGAAACCATCAAGGTGGCCGAGGTCGAACTGATCCCTGCAAGCGATTTTGAAACCCGCAACGCAGAGGCAGAGCCTGAGGTTTTTGCAGAAGTCTTTGAGATGTCTTTTGAGAACACGGGTTCGCAAGAGGTTGGCGACACCCCCGACTTGGAGATCGAACATACCGGCGCAGTGACTGACGAAGTTGAAGCGCCTTCTGCTCGCGACAAACAGGCCGATTTGTCAGCCCTTCTGGAAGAATTGGCGCAGCCTGAGGTTGCGGTGAAGGTCAGTGATATTGACGATGCACCCGACGATCCTTTGGGCGGTATGTCTATGGGCGGTATGACCCTTGGAGGCGGCGAAACCTCCTTGCCAATGGGCGGACCGTCAAGACCGCAGCCGATGTCGATGGGTAGCTCGCCCGCCCCGACCCCGTTTGCGCCGCCCGCCTTGCCGACCAGCGCGACACGCTCGGACCGCGACGAAGATCCGGTTGAAGAAACCCCGGTCGAGACGGCGGAAGATACAACGCCAGAGGAAACGCCGCAGACCGATACTCCGCCTGACGACGTAACCCCGGAAGAGACACCGGTAGAAGACCCGGTTGAAGATACGCCGCCGGTTGACGAGGATGCCAAAGACCCGGTCGAAGAGGTGGATCCGGCCAGCCGTTCAACCCGCCCTGTTGCGCGTCCGCGCGACTTTGCCGACCAGGTGGCCGCCGCCGAAGAAGCACAGCGCGCGCGTGAAGAAGAGGCCGCAGCTGCCGAAGAGGCTGAACGTCAGCGCCAAGCCGAAGCGGATGCAGAGGCAGAGCGTCAGAGAGCCGAGGAACAGCATGCCGCAGAAGCGGCCGAGCGTGAGCGACTGGAGCAGGAAGCCGCAGAGCTGGAAGCCCAGCAACAGGCTGAAGAGGAACGTCTGGCTGAAGAAATTCGCCGCGCCGCTGAAGAAGCTGCAGCGGCGGAAGAAGCCGCAGCTAACGTTGCTGCGGCGGGTCCGCCAATGACCTCGGGTGAGAAGGACGCATTGAAATTCGCAGTCCAGAAATGCTGGAACCCGCCAAACGGATTGGCTAATGCTGGTAGCCTGAAGGTCACGCTATCTGTTAATCTGAATGCCGATGGCACGATCAACGGATCGCCCAAGCTGATTGACCCGCCTTCGATTAGTTCCGATCAAGTTGAAATCGCTTACGAAGCTGCCCGGCGTGCGATCATCCGGTGCGGTGCACGCGGGTATGAGCTGCCGCGTGAGAAATATGAGCATTGGAAAAATCTTGAGGTTGTGTTTAACCCCGAAGGCGTTTTGGGGTTTTGAGCCGGGTTTCCTGAATGATCAGAATATAGCCCTGGCTGATTCAATGGTATCCACAGGCCGTTGAAATATAGCAGGAGCAAACGGATAAAATGACGTTTTTTGATCTAAAGTCTCATTTGGCCATCCGGCAATGACATCCGAAACTACAGCACGCCGCACCAATTTTTTTGGGTACAGATCTGGGGTGATGGCACTTATGTCGCTGGGCGTCATTGCTATGGTGACAGAGAGCTTTGCACAAGAGCCCACCCCCCGGCCGCGGTTGAGCCAAGAGGCTCCGGTCGATCCGACGCCTCCGATGACAAAGAGCGAAGTTGCTGCGCTAGTTGGCGCAATTCAAAGGTGTTGGCTGCCGCCAGAGGGTGTTTCAGGCTCGAATGCCTCCATCAACGTCCGCATACAGTTGACTGAGGGTGGGCAATTGGCTGCCGAGCCGCAGTTGCTTGGCCCTGATACGCTTGAGGACCCGGTGACCGCTCAGCTTTATTCAGCCGCCGTTTCAGCGATTGTGAAATGCACGAAACAAGGCCTTCCACTGCCGCCAGATAAGTATAGCAGATGGAAAGATATTCGGGCGGCGTTCAAGGCGGGAGGCTAGCTGGATATTGAGCGGTTTGTCATAGCCAGAAACAAAATGTTGATTGCGCATTCTACGGCGCACTGGGCATAGCCGCACAAAAATGAGATACTGTCCGGAAACAAAAGCAGGCAGAGCAGGAAACAGGGCGCATGATCAGGCTTTTTTGTGCATTTCTCATGGCATTGGGTGTCCCCAGCGCGGGACTGACGCAGGATCGGCCGCCATTGCGGATCGAAATTACCGAGGGCGTGGTTGAGCCATTACCCTTCGCAATGCCCGTATTCGTTGCCGAGAATCCCGGCGCACAGGGGTTGGCACAGCAAATCTCCCAGGTTATTCTGGACGATCTGAACGGATCTGGGCTGTTCCGGGAAATCCCGCCAGCGGCGCATATCGGGCGGATCACCAGCTTTGACGCACCGGTGCAATTTGCCAACTGGACGCCAATCAATGCTCAGGCCCTGATCACTGGTGCCGTTGCCACCACCAATGATGGACGCGTCGTCGTCAAATTCCGCCTCTGGGACGTTTTCGCCCAGACCCAGTTGGGCGAGGGTCAGCAATTTGCCGGGCCGCAGGAAAGCTGGCGGCGTATGGCCCACAAGGCGGCAGATCAGGTCTATTCGCGGCTGACAGGTGAGAGCGGCTATTTCGACAGCCGTATGGTTTTTGTCTCGGAAACCGGGCCCAAAAACGCTAGGCGCAAGCAGATCGCGGTGATTGATCAGGATGGCCACAACCCGCGCTATCTGACCGAAGATAACTCTATCGTGCTGGCACCGCGTTGGTCGCCGGATAACTCCAAGATCATCTATACCTCTTATGAAAGTGGTCGGCCGCAGGTGATCGTTATGGACGTTCGCAGCCTGCAAAAGCAGGCGTTTGGTGATCTGGGCACCGTGTCCTTTGCGCCGCGCTTCTCGCCGGATGGGCAAAGGGTGATTTTGTCGCTGAATGACGGTGCGAACACCGATATCTACGAGATTTCGCTGGTCGATGGTCAGCGGCGCCGGTTGACCACGTCACCGGCGATCGAGACCGCCCCCAGCTATTCGCCGGATGGCAGTCAGATCGTGTTTGAAAGCGATCGCGGCGGCTCGCAGCAGCTTTATATCATGCCAGCCTCGGGTGGCGATGGCACGCGGATCAGCTTTGGCAAGGGCAGCTACGGCACGCCGGTCTGGTCGCCGCGTGGGGACCTGATCGCTTTTACCAAAATCCTGGATGGACAGTTCCATATCGGTGTGATGACGGTTGATGGTAGCCGGGAACGCCTGCTGACCCGGTCTTTTCTGGACGAAGGCCCAAGCTGGTCGCCCAACGGGCGTGTGGTTGTCTTTTTCCGTGAGACACCAGGCTCCGAAGGTGCGCCGAAGCTGTATTCGGTGGATATCACGACATCGGTGGACGATCTGGGCGGCAATCTGCGCCCAATCCCCACACCTGCCTTCGGGTCCGACCCCAACTGGTCACCGCTTTTGCCTTGATTGGCTATGCGGGCTGAATCGAGTGTGGTATGATGGAAGCAAGGTCCGAAAAACGGGCCACGACAAGAGCAACGAGGTACGAGACAGTGATGACACGCAGCATTGCGCTGCTGCTAATGGCAGCGGCAACGGTATCCGCCTGCACCAGGGGTGATGATGCCACGGGCCTATTCAATAACGACCCAGGGACGATCGACGGCCCCTATGGCCCAGGCGGTCCGACCGGGCCGGGATCGGGTCTGGATGGCGGACCGATTGACCAGCGCAGTCTGGCGTTCTTTTCCGAACAGATCGGCGACCGGGTTCTGTTCCCCGTTGACCAAAGCACCCTGACCCCTGAGGCAATGGCGATCCTTGATGGGCAGGCTGCCTGGTTGTCGCAGCGCTCTGCTGCGCAGATCACCATCGAAGGCCATGCGGATGAGCAGGGCACGCGGGAATACAACATTGCCCTGTCGGCCCGCCGGGCCAGTGCCGTGCGCAACTATCTGGTGACCAAGGGCATCCCCGATGTGCGCTTGTCGACCATCCCGTTTGGGAAAGAGCGCCCGGTTGAGGTTTGCTCGACCGAGGCCTGCTGGTCGAAAAACCGTCGCGCCGTCACGGTTGTCACAAGTGGTCTAGGGTCCTAAGCGACCCTTAAAGGGGCACTTAGGTGCCGCAAACAAGGAGTGGATCAATGCGCATTCTGACGATCCTTATTCTCGTACTGGGCCTGCCGCTGAGTGTGTCAGCCCAGACCACTGACCGGCAGAAACTGGCGGATATCCGGGCGGAAATCGGCGAGTTAAGCGCGCAGATCCAGCGGTTGAAGCTGGAGTTGCAGACCGAAACACCCGCAACAACGGGCATTGCGGATGCGACCCCGATCCTGCAGCGTATTGAGTTGATGGAACAGGAATTGCGCCGTGTCACCGATCAGGTTGAGCGGCTGCAGTTCGATATTCGGCAGATTGTCGCCGATGGCACCAACCGTATTGATGACCTGAAGTTTCGCCTGACGGAGCTGGAAGGCGGCGACATTGCCAGCATCCCCGAGACGACACCGTTGGGCACAGGGTCAACCACGCCGACCTCACGGCCTGCGTCGGATAACAACGGCACGCCAACCACTATCCGCCCGGTACTGCGTCCGCGCGATCAGGCGCAAACGCCGGTGATTGAAACCACGCCGCCAATCGAAACCCCAGCCGGGGACGTTCTGGCGCAGGTCCCACAGACCGAGCAGGAGATGTTTGACGCAGGGCTTGCCGCGTTCCGGTCCGGTGCGTATCGCGACGCCTCGGACAGGTTTGCGGAACTGCTGGTAAAGCACCCCAACGGGCCGATGGCCAGCGATGCCGCGTTCTGGCAAGGGGAGGCCTTGGCCAATCAGGGCGAGTGGAACCTGGCTGCGCGCAGCTATCTGAACAGTTTTTCCGGCGCGCCGCAGGGAGCCAAAGCGCCCGAGGCGCTTTTCCGCCTTGGTGTGTCGCTGGGACGTTTGGGACAGACGGACGAGGCCTGCCTGACGCTGGCGGAGGTTGGCAACCGTTATCCCAATGTCAGCCCGGCCATACTGGACAGCACCAATCAGGAACGTCAGGCGCTGGGCTGTTCTTGACCGCAGCGGATGCGCTGAACCGCGCACTTTGTGCAGCACCCACAGGGCCGCTGGCGGTTGCGGTATCCGGGGGGGGCGATTCCGTTGCGTTGTTGTGCCTGCTGACCGATTGGGGCCAGCGCCCCCTTATTGCAGCGACCGTCGATCACCAGTTGCGGCCCGAAAGCCGGGCGGAGGCAGAGGCCGTTGCCCGCCTGTGCAAAAAGCTTGGTATTTCCCATGACATCCTGACATGGACGGACCCTGACGGCCCGGGAAACCTGCAGGACCGGGCGCGCATGGCACGGCGACGGTTATTGGCGAACTGGGCTTCGGCCAAAGGGGCGGGGGCCGTGGTGCTTGGCCATACCCTCGATGATCAGGCGGAAACGGTTTTGATGCGTTTGGCGCGTGGTTCCGGTGTTGATGGACTGGGCGGGATGTATGCCACCAGCACCGCCGATGGCATGACCTGGCTGCGCCCTTTGCTTGGCGTCTCGCGGCAGGACTTGCGATATGTGTTGAGAGCCCGGGGCACGCCTTGGGTGGACGATCCCAGCAATGCCGACCCCCGATTTGCACGTATTCGGATGCGCCAGTTGATGCCGACCCTTTCTAAGGAAGGGCTGGATGCAGAGACATTGGCCGCAACTGCGGAACGGATGCAGATGACCCGCGCGGTTCTTGATGACGCCGCCGCCGCCCTTGCCGGGGCTGCTGTGACGCTAAGCGAGCTTGGCTATGCCCGGTTGGATCTGCCGCTTTGGCGCGCGGCGCGCAGGGAAACGCGTTTGCGAGTGCTTTCGGCCATCCTGAACTGGACCGCGGCGCAAAGCTATCGCCCACGGTTGCGCGACCTTACTCGGATCGAGGACATGTTGCTTGCCGAACAACTCGGCGTGCGCACGCTGCATGGATGTATGGTGCGCAGCAAGGGGGGAGAGGCGACGATCTGCCGGGAACCCGCAGCGACGGGGTCGGAACTGCCCGTTGGCGCGATCTGGGACGACAAATGGAAAACCGGCGGACCGCCCGGGGCGGTTGTGCGGGCCTTGGGCGAATCAGGTCTGGCGATGTGCAAGGACTGGCGCGAAACCGGCCATCCGCGCGAGGCCCTACTCGCCAGCCCCGCGATCTGGTATAAGGACACGCTGTCCTGCACTGCATGGGCGGTAAAGGACGCGGCATTTTGTCTGCAACTGGCACGTCCTGCGCAATTGTGCTTTACCAATTCTAAGGGCTGTTGAATCTAGATAGCCAAAACATATCTGTAAGGCCTGATCCGGATGGCCAAAGCCGGGACTGATGATCTAATCGCCGGCATAGGAGAACGAACGTGGGAAACTCCAAGAACCTGATTTTCTGGGTGGCAATGTTTGTCGTGCTGATGATGCTGGCGCAGGTATTCAGCAACAACAGCTCGTCTGGCAGTGCCGGGAACATCTCGTTTTCCGATTTTGTTGAGCGGGTTGAGGCCGGAAAGATCGCCTCGGTCGAGTTGGACGGCGAGAATATCATTGTCGTCGACAAACAGAATAACCGCTATCGGACCATTCAGCCCAGAGACAGTGAGATTATCCCCATTCTTCTGGAACATGATGTCGTGATCGAGGCCGAACCGCAGGAACAGTCCAGCTTTTTCGCGGCGCTTAGCCTTTGGTTGCCGGTTCTGCTGCTGATCGGTGTCTGGATTTATTTCATGAACCGGATGCAGGGCGGTGGTCGTGGCGGCGCCATGGGGTTTGGCAAATCCAAGGCCAAGATGCTGACGGAACGCTCGGGCAAGGTGACCTTTGACGAGGTTGCGGGCATTGATGAGGCCAAGGAAGAGCTTGAGGAAATCGTTGAGTTCCTGCGCGATCCGCAGAAATTCAGCCGCCTTGGCGGCAAGATTCCAAAGGGCGCACTGCTGGTCGGCCCTCCGGGCACCGGTAAAACCCTGCTGGCTCGTGCCATCGCGGGGGAGGCTGGGGTGCCGTTCTTTACCATCTCGGGCTCTGATTTTGTCGAGATGTTTGTCGGGGTCGGCGCATCCCGTGTCCGCGATATGTTCGATCAGGCGAAGAAAAACGCGCCTTGCATCGTCTTCATCGATGAGATTGACGCCGTGGGCCGTCACCGCGGTGCCGGATATGGCGGTGGCAATGACGAGCGAGAGCAGACCCTGAACCAGCTGCTGGTGGAAATGGACGGGTTTGAGGCGAATGAAGGTGTGATCCTTCTGGCTGCTACCAACCGCCCTGACGTGCTGGACCCCGCACTGAAACGCCCGGGCCGCTTTGACCGGCAGGTGCATGTGCCTAATCCGGATATCAAGGGCCGCCAGAAAATCCTTGAGGTTCACGCTCGCAAGGTGCCGCTTGGCCCCGATGTAGACCTGCGCATCATCGCCCGCGGCACACCAGGCTTTTCTGGAGCCGATCTTGCCAATCTGGTCAATGAAAGCGCCCTGATGGCGGCCCGTCTGGGCAAACGCTTTGTCACCATGGATGATTTCGAAAAGGCCAAGGACAAGGTGATGATGGGGGCGGAGCGCCGCTCTATGGTGCTGACGGATGAGCAGAAGGAAATGACTGCCTACCATGAGGCCGGACATGCCATTGTCGGGATGACGCTGCCAAAATGTGATCCAGTTTACAAAGCCACGATCATCCCGCGCGGACAGGCCTTGGGTATGGTTATTTCACTGCCTGAAATGGACCGCCTGAACTACCATAAGGACGAAGCCACCCAGAAGATTGCCATGGCGATGGCAGGCAAGGCCGCTGAGGTCCTTAAATGGGGCGATGATCGGGTATCAAATGGCCCGGCGGGCGATATCCAGCAAGCCTCAGGTATTGCGCGTGCAATGGTGATGCGCTGGGGTATGTCCGATAAGGTTGGCAATATCGACTATTCCGAAGCCGCAGAAGGTTATCAGGGCAATACTGGTGGTTTCTCGGTCTCTGCCAAGACCAAAGAACTGATCGAAGACGAGGTGCGCGGCCTGATCGAAAGCGGCTACGAGACGGCCAAGAAAATTCTGTCTGATAAGTCGGAAGAATTTGAACGACTGGCCAAAGGCCTGCTGGAATATGAAACGCTGACCGGCGAAGAGATTGAGCGCGTGATGCGGGGGGAACCGCCGACACAGGACCAGGATGGCGGCGATAGCCCTGCAAAAAGCGAAGAGAATGCCAGCGTTGCCGCGATCCCCAAGGCGGGCAAGCCGCGTCGAAAGCGCCCGGACGCTGATCCTGGCCTTGAGCCGGAACCACAGGCTTAAGCAAACAGCAGATAACCTTATCCGACCCTGCCCCTAAACAGGTGGGGTCGTTTGTGTTGGGTGTCTTGTCGGATTTTGGGCAACTTCGGGCCTGACATTCCTGTCTGATCCGTTACAGATGCCTATTAAATAATCAGGGAGGGATAAACATGGGCTTTCGGTCCGATATTGAGATTGCGCGTGACGCGCAGAAACACCCCATTCAGGACATTGGCGCAAAGCTGGGCATCGGGGCGGAAAACCTGATCCCCTTTGGCCATGACAAGGCCAAGGTCTCGGCTGACTTCATTGCGGGCCTTCAGGACCGGCCCGATGGGAAGCTTATCCTTGTGACAGCAATCAACCCAACCCCGGCGGGTGAGGGGAAGACCACCACGACGGTTGGTCTGGGCGACGGGCTGAACGCCATCGGCAAAAAGGCTGCGATTTGTATCCGCGAAGCCTCACTTGGCCCCTGCTTTGGCATGAAAGGCGGGGCAGCTGGCGGCGGTCTGGCGCAGGTTGTGCCGATGGAGGATATGAACCTGCATTTCACAGGTGATTTCCACGCCATCACCTCGGCCCATAACCTTTTGTCGGCGATGATCGACAATCATATCTACTGGGGCAACGAACTGCAGATCGACGAGCGCAGGGTCGTGTGGCGCAGGGTTTTGGACATGAATGACCGGGCTTTGCGTGATACGGTCACCTCTCTGGGCGGCGTGGCCAACGGGTTCCCCCGGCAAACCGGATTTGACATCACGGTTGCGTCCGAGGTCATGGCGATCCTGTGTCTGGCGACCGATCTGGATGACCTGAAGAAGCGTCTGGGCGATATTATCGTCGCCTATACCCGCAAGCGCGAGCCGATTTATTGCCGCGACATAAAGGCTGATGGCGCAATGACCGTTCTGCTGGCGCAAGCGTTGCAGCCCAATATCGTGCAGACACTGGAAAACAACCCGGCCTTTGTGCATGGCGGCCCGTTTGCCAATATCGCGCATGGCTGCAACTCGGTCATTGCGACCAAGACCGCGCTGAAACTGGCGGATTACGTGGTGACAGAGGCCGGGTTTGGCGCCGATCTTGGGGCCGAGAAATTCCTGGATATCAAGTGCCGCAAGGCGGGGTTGTCGCCCTCGGCCGTGGTGATTGTGGCCACGGTGCGGGCGCTGAAAATGAATGGCGGCGTGGCCAAGGATGATCTGGGCGTTGAGAATGTGGATGCCGTGACCGCTGGCTGCGCCAATCTGGGGCGTCATATCGAAAACATCAAAAGCTTCGGTGTGCCTGCCGTGGTTGCCATCAATCATTTCACCACCGATACGGATGCAGAGGTGGCGGCG
Organism: Halovulum sp. GXIMD14793; assembly: GCF_054457435.1. Classification (NCBI taxonomy): domain Bacteria; kingdom Pseudomonadati; phylum Pseudomonadota; class Alphaproteobacteria; order Rhodobacterales; family Paracoccaceae; genus Halovulum; species Halovulum sp. GXIMD14793. Next base: position 28,598 of record NZ_JBTLNE010000010.1, read on the forward strand.
ATCCGCGATTATGCCGCTTCGCTCGGGGCGGAGGCTATCCTTTGCCGCCATTGGGCCGACGGCTCTGCTGGGACGAAAGACCTGGCAACGCGGGTGGTGGAGATTGTTGAGGCGGGCGAGGCCGCGTTCGCCCCGATCTATCCTGATGCCATGCCGCTGATGGAAAAGATCGAAACCATTGCCAAGCGTATTTACCGCGCTGATGAGGTGCTGGCCGATCAGAAAATCCGCAATCAGTTGAAAGACTGGGAGGCGGCAGGCTATGGCGATCTGCCGGTTTGTATGGCCAAGACGCAATACAGCTTTACCACCGATCCGACACGCCGCGGCGCACCGACCGGCCATTCCGTCCCGATCCGGGAGGTGCGGCTGTCCGCCGGTGCGGGCTTTGTCGTGGTGATCTGCGGTGAGATCATGACCATGCCCGGCCTGCCCCGCAAACCAGCGGCAGAAGCGATCGGGTTGAATGAGGCAGGCGAGATCGAGGGGCTGTTCTGATGGTGGCGGACACTATTAATGGAAAGGCATTTGCTGCTGACCTGCGTGCGCGGGTCGGGCGGGAGGTCGCGGCGCTGAAAGCGCAGCATGGCATCACGCCAGGGCTTGCTGTGGTGCTGGTGGGCGAAGATCCGGCCAGCCAGGTTTATGTTCGGTCCAAAGGCAAGATGACGGTTGGGGCGGGCATGAAATCGGTGGAGCATAAGCTGGCCGCCGATACGTCCGAGGCAGAGCTGCTGGCGGTGGTTGACCGCCTGAATGCCGATGCAGAGATCCACGGCATTCTGGTGCAGCTGCCCTTGCCGGATCACATTGATGAGGAAAAGGTCATCAATGCCATCGACCCGGCCAAGGATGTTGACGGGTTTCACATCCTGAATGTCGGTCGGCTTGGGACCGGACAGAAAGCCATGGTGCCCTGCACCCCGCTGGGCTGTCTGATGCTGTTGCGTGACCGGCTGGGAAGCTTGTCCGGGCTGAATGCAGTGGTGGTCGGGCGCTCCAACATCGTTGGCAAGCCGATGGCCAACCTGCTGTTGCGCAACAGTTGCACTGTGACCATCGCACATTCGCGGACCAAGGATATCGAAGCGCTGTGTCGCGGCGCGGATATCCTTGTTGCGGCGGTCGGACGGGCAGAGATGATCAACCGCGACTGGATCAAGCCCGGTGCGACGGTGATTGATGTGGGCATCAACCGGATTGAGGCCGATGAAGGAAAGACGCGGCTGGTCGGTGATGTCGATTTCGCCAGTGCATCCCAGGTTGCGGGTGCGATTACCCCGGTGCCGGGCGGCGTTGGCCCGATGACCATAGCTTGCCTGCTGGCCAATACCCTGACGGCCTGTTGCCGCAGCAATGGCTTGCCGGAACCGGATGGGTTGACGCCCTGAGGCTCAGGCGGTTTTCCGGTCTGGCAGTGGGATAACGCAAGGTGTGCTGCCGGTTAGGATGGCGAAGGCTTGCGGCCCGAACAACCCGCGCAGCGCCTCTTCGGAGGTGCTAAGCCCACCAGTATAGGTGCCAAAGGCGGGAAGGATCAGGCGCGCTGCATCATGCAGGAAACATGGCCGGCTCAGGCCGCCAGCGCGGGTCTGGACATGGGTTTTGGGGTGATAATGCCCCGAAACCTCGCCCGCGACCGCGCGCGGTTCGGCAATATGACGAAAAGTCAGGGGGCCTCGTGATAGTTCAGGCACGGCCGTTCCCCCCAGCCCCGGATTGCTGCGGTCATGGTTCCCTTCGATCCAGAACCACCGCCGACCGGCCATCAGCCCTTTGATCTGCGCCCGATCCTCCTCATCAAGATTTTCGGCGCAGACATCATCGTCAAAGGAATCACCCAGGCAGACGACTGTTCCCGGCGAAAGCTCTGATATTTCAGCTTCAAGGCGCAGCAACGTCTCGCGCGTTTCAAAGGGGGGCAGCAATGCGCCGCCGCGCCGGGCCATGCGCTCTGATTTGCCCAGATGCAGATCAGAAACGCACAATAATCCAGCCTCTGCCCACCACAGCGCACCGCTGGGGCGGGCGGTTAAACAGGTATCATTAAGAGTGAATTCTACGCCGGGCATGGGGAATACAAAACAGGAACAAACCCGTTTCTGCAAGCCTATTTCAACCCGGCTTCCTGCATTAATCGGTCGCTTTCTTCCTGCAGGGCCAGATCGGTGCCTGTGCCCATGATTGGCACTTTGCCAACCTCAAGCATCAGGGGGGCGGCCAGTGGTGTTACATGCGGGGGCAGAATGTGATTGGAGGCGTTCTGCGCGCGGTCCAGCATCTCTTCGATCCGGTCGAAATCCACCAGGCCCCGCTGTGCCTCCTCCCTTGTGATCCGCATCAGCAGATGATCGGGGTCGTATTTGCGCAAGGTGTCGTAAAGGATGTCAGAGGAAAACGTGGCCTGTTTTCCGGTTTTACGTTGTCCCGGCATGTTGCGTTCGATCAGCCCCGCGATGATTGCCGCAGTCCGAAAGCTGCGCTTCATCACCGCATTTTCGCCCAGCCAGGTCTCCAGCCCTTCACGCAAGCCCTCGGGGCTGATCAGCGGGGCGATATCTTTGACCAGTTTCAGGCCCCAGACCAACACGCCGTAGTCGTTGGACACAAACCCGGTGGGGGCAAGACCCGCCTCTTCCATTCGGCGGGTTAGCAGCAGGCCCAGCGTCTGATTGGCATTGCGCCCGGCAAAGGAATAGAGGCTAAGATAGGCCCGGTCATGGCGCCAGAATGCCTCGGACAGCAGCATGCCGGGCTGCGGCAGTTCGGACAGGGCACGTTGCTGCTCCAGCCAGTCCTGTGTATGGCGCGGCAGCGCCGCCCACGCCGCCGGGTCTGACAGAATGCCGATGACGCGGTGCGACAGTTCCAGTGACATGGCCATACGCAGGCCGGAAAAAACAGCGATCTTTGGTTGTTTTGTCGGTTGCGGAGAGACCACAATCGCCATCTCTCGCATGCTTTCATAGCGCACAGTCTGACCGCCGATCAGGAAGGTATCGCCGGGGGAGAGGGTTGAGGCAAAATACTCCTCCATCTCGCCCAGATGCTTGTGGTTGCGCATCCGCACCGCCATCGTCTCGGACTGAACGATGGTGCCGATATTCATGCGCAGATTGCGGGTGGTGCGCGGATCGCGCAGCTGCCAGCTGCCGTTCCGCTCGACCAGTCTTTGCCAGCGATCATAGGCGCGAAAAGCGTAGCCGCCGGTAGCGCAGAATTCCAGACAATCGTCGAACTGTGCGCGGGACAGATGGCCATAGGGGCCAGCGGTACGGACCTCGGCCAGTAGGGTTTCAGCGTTGAAAGGACCGGCACAGGCCGTCAGCAGAATGTGCTGACACAGGACGTCTAGCGGGGCAGGGCGGGTTTCGGCCCGGTCCAGATCACCGGCGCGGATCGCTTCAAGGGCGGCCTGGCATTCCACCACCTCGAACCGGTTGGCGGGCGCCAGCAAGGCGCGCGATGGTGTGTCATAGCGGTGCCCGGCCCGCCCGATCCGCTGCACCAGACGTTTTACATTCTTGGGCCCGCCGACCTGAATAACCAGATCGACATCGCCCCAGTCGATCCCAAGGTCGAGCGAGGCCGTGCAGACAATCGCGCGCAATTCACCGGCCACCATCGCGGCCTCTACCTTTTCGCGCGCTTCGCGAGCGAGAGAGCCGTGGTGGATTGCGATTGGCAAAGCCTCAGTATTTTCGGCCCAAAGTGCCTGAAAGAACAATTCGGCCTGGGCGCGGGTGTTGATGAAGACCAGCGTTGTGTTGGCCTGTCTGATCTGGTCCATCACCTCAGACGCGCAATAAAGCCCGGTCGCGCCAGCCCAGGGGGGCAGTTCGGCGGTGCGGAGCATGGCGATATCCGGTTCCGGCCCGGGATCGGCATGGATGATGCTGCAGCCATCTGGCGCGAACAAAGCCGCCAGCCCCTGCGGATCGTCCACCGTTGCAGACAGCCCGACCCGCGACAGCCCCGGGTTCATCGCTTGCAGGCGCGCCAGACCCAGCAGCATCTGGTCGCCGCGCTTGCTTTCCATCAACGCGTGGATTTCATCGACCACCACCCGTTTCAGCCCGGCAAAGATGCGCGGTGCGTCCTCATAGGACAAAAGCAGGGCCAGGCTTTCCGGGGTGGTCAGCAGGATATGCGGCGGGGAATGGCGCTGGCGCTGGCGGGCGGATTGCTTGGTGTCGCCGGTGCGGTCCTCGATCCGTATATCAAGACCCATCTCTTCGACCGGGGTGCGCAGGTTGCGGCGGATATCTGCAGCCAGCGCCTTCAGCGGAGAGATATAGAGCGTATGCATCCCGTCATGCGGGCTCTGCAGATCAACCAAAGACGGCAGGAAACCCGCAAGCGTCTTGCCCCCACCCGTGGGCGCGATCAACAAGGTGGCGGGATCGTCCGCCCGCGTCAGCATATCCAACTGATGCGCATGCGGTGCCCAGCCGCGGGCGGCGAACCAATCAGCAAAGCGAGGTGGCAGGTTCACGTCAGGGGTGTCAGGTTTTTCAGCATCGCGATCAGAGTATCGCCGAATTCCGGGCTTGGGGAAACCGCCTGACCGCTGGCAACATCCTTGGCCAGAATGCCCATGGTGTTGGCGGGGTCAAAGCCCTCGCCCACCCAGTCGATACGGTCGAAATTTTGCGACACCCAGCTTAGCCCGGAACTGGAATTCAGCACCTTCAGCATGGTGTCGCGGTCAATCCCCTGCGCCTCGGCCCCGGCCAGCGCTAGCCGCGTCGCGACCAGCGAGGAGGCCGCGATCAGGTTGTTCATAACCTTTGCCGTCATCCCAGCGCCAAGGCTGCCAATATGATGAATCTCTTGCCCCATGGCGTGAAACAGCGGCATCAGTGGGGCGATCTGCTCCGCCTCCCCGCCCAACATGAAGGATAGGTTGCGTTCCCTTGCGGCCACAGGCGCGCCAGACATCGGGGCATCTAGCAAGGTGATGTGGTCGGGAATACGGCGGCGCAGATCGGCCAGAAAGTCCGGAGCGATAGTTGAGGATATTATCAGCGTTTTCAGTGATTTGGCGCGATCAAGCAGCGCCTGATCGCCGAAGAGCAATCCCTCGGTCTGGGGAATGTCGCGCACGACTGAGAATATTGTCTCGGTGCCATCAGCGAACCAGTCGACATCCGTTCGGACGGGCAGGGCGGCGTTGGTAAACTCTGCCTTTGGCCGAACATCCAAACCGCGGACATGAAAAGAAGCGGAGGCCAGCGCCTCCGCCATTGGTAATCCCATTGCGCCGCAACCGGCGACGCCGATCTGCATCCTATTCTTCGTCGACGAACAGATTTTCCCACGCGCGTTCGACCAGTGGAATAGTCATCTTGCGCGGCAGCCCTTCGTAATCGGCAATTGACAGCATCTGGTCGATCAGGAAGGGTGCGTGATAGGAGGCGAACTGATTGTCACGCTCTGGATACTTGTTTTTCAGAAGGTGGGTCAGCACCTCTTCGTCCGGCTTGATCTTGTAGTGCCGGGCGGTCTTCACAAAGACCTTGATGAAGTCGTCGCGGTGCGGGTTGTCCACCTTGATCTTATAGTAAATACGACGCAGGGCCGCGCCATCGAACATTTCCGATGGTGTAAAGTTGGTGGAGAAGATCACCAGCGTGTCAAACGGCACCATGAATTTCTGGCCCGATTGCAGCGACAGAATATCAAAGCTGGCTTCCATCGGAACAATCCAGCGGTTGATCAGGGCCTGTGGCGGTTCGGACTGACGCCCAAGGTCATCGATGATGAAGACGCCGCCGGTGGCCTTCAACTGCAACGGTGCCTGATAGGTCCGGCTGATTTCGTTGTAGTTCAGATCCAGCATATCAAGGGTCAATTCACCACCGGTCATCACCGACGGGCGACGGCACAGCACGTAGCGCTGATCATAGCCTGTCTCACCCCGGCGGAGGGAGTTTGCATCCTCCGCCTTGGTTTTGGCGATGGTATGCACGATCGGGTCGAAGACCGAGATCACCTGCCCGGCATATTCGAGAAATTTCGGGACATAGATATTGTCGCCCAGTGCGTCACGAATCCCGTTGGAAATCGACGATTTACCGTTTCCTGGCGGTCCATAAAGCAGCACCGACCGGCCCGAGTTCACCGCGGGTCCCAGTTGGTCCAGCATGCCTGCGGGCAGAACCAGATGCGACATGGAGTTTTCCAGACGTTCCTGTGTGATCACAGCATCCGAAATCTGCTGGCGCGCAGTTTGTTTCCAATAGTCGTCCAGAGGAACGGGCAAAGCGCCGTAGTATTCAGATTGCGTCAAAGCATCCAAAGCACGCGCGCGACCGCCATCGGTCAGCTGGTACCGCAACTCAGACGAAGACAGCGAGCCGATAGCCCCAAGCGTCTCAATCAGGTTCTGCTCTCGCGCCATGTCGATCAGATCCTGCGCAATCGGCGGATTTACGGAAAGCGCCTTGGCAATATCGGACAGCGTGTTGAGATTGCGCCGGAACATCGTTTTCAGCAGGATATCGCGCATCAACACGATTTCCAGGCCCAGATCCTCAAGAGACATAGGTGATTTTGGCGCGAAGGAGCCTTCGGGCGCGTTAGCCATATCGTTCATTGCAATAACCCTTTGGACGCAGAACTGTTGCAGGATATCGGATGTATAGTTGGCAAAAAAGGCTTTTCTGCGTTGCGACGAAGACGAAAAGCCGTCTATGGTTTTTTTGATGCGGTAGGGAATTCGACATAATGCGTAGTGAAATCAAGTTTGTAACAGGTATGGCTATATTTACCTGTGTCATTATCGCTGTTTCGCTATTGCCCGGGGCTTTACGAGTGACCGGGCATGAGGGTGACCTGATTCATACCATTGATGCGGCCAGCCGTATGGCCGACGGTCAATTGCAGCATATCGACTACATGACCCCGTTAGGGGTTTTGGCGGTCGCGCCTATTGCACTTTTCATGAAGCTGGGAACTGGGCCGGGCATGGCGGTGCTTTTGGCGCAAGCTTTGGTTTGCATGATTTTCTTGCCGCTTCTTTTGCTGGCCACTCGCCGTCGACTGGAAGGCGGCGTTCGGCTGGCCTTCGTGGTTGGGGCAGTACTGTTGACCACATCACTGGTGTATGGCGGTGATAATCCGTCAACCTCTCTGGCGCTCTACTACAATCGCTGGGCTTGGGTGCTGGCGGCGTTGATTATTCTGATATTGATGGTCCGTCCCGACCAGCCGACCACCCGTTCAGACGCGGTGGTGCTTGGTCTAAGTGCTGCGGGTTTGGCCTTGCTTAAGGTAACGTATCTTTTGGGGCTTCTGCCCTTTGGGTTGGTTGCCATACTTTACGATCGAAACTGGCGTTTGCTGGGTGGTGCGTTGCTTGTTGCTTTGCTGGTAAGCGCTGCCGCTACGCTGGCTTTTGGAGGTATCGCGTTCTGGCGCGCCTATATTTTTGACCTTCTGGCAACGATGGTAAGCCCGATCAGAACACAGCCGGGAGAGGATTACACCTCGCTGATGGGCAAGCCTGCCTACATCACGATGTCGATCACAGCACTTCTGGCCGTGGTTTACTGGCGCAAGACCCAGCGCCTGCGCGAGGGGCTTTTGCTGCTGCTTTTGTTTCCCGGGCTGGTTTATATCGTCTACCAGAACTGGGGGCATGACCCGACCTGGCTGTTCATCCTTGCCCTTCTGCTGCTGGGGATTCCTGCGCCGCAGCAGGCAAAGCCCTTTATGGATATTAACGCAGGTGCATTTGGACGGATTTTGGCGCTGGTCTTGTTCGTGATCTATGCGCCAAGCGTCATCAATATCACCACGTCTGTGCCGCGTCATCTGGGCTATGTTCTTGATGACCAGTTCGTTCCTCTATTTCCCAGGTCCGATTGGTCTGATCTGCAGGTGCGTCGCGATACTTTTGAAAAGCCGCTGGCAACGATTGTACTTGTCGGCGTGACGTTGCCGAGTGCCGAGGATGCAGAAGACGCACCGGAGCCTCCTGCTTTGCTGAATGGCGAGGAGTTGGAAAGTTGCGATCTGTCGACTGGATTGGTCGGATGGCTACACAAGATTGCCAGGGATGTCGAACAAACGGGCTTGGCTGACGGCAAGCAGGTGATGTTAGCCGATATTCTTGATCCGCTTCACCTTTTTGGATCTTTCGAAAGGTTGGAACATGGCGCTCCCTGGTATTACGGTTTTGATGATGGAGCAGAGACAGCGGCATTTCTAGCTGTGCCGCTTTGCCCGTTATCGATCAAAGCCAGAGACGCAAAGCTGCAGGCGATTGAAAAGGAAGGGTTGCGCCTGCAAGAGGTCGCGCGGACAGACACTGTTATCTTGCTAAGTATCAGCCGCTGAAGGCGGATAGCCCAAGGGTCACAAGCCAAGCGGCAGAGATAGACAGCCCCATCGGATATCGCTTGCGCCGCCAAGAGACCCAGCGCGGGGCAAGAGCGCGGATGCAGCGTTGCTGACGCGCCCAGCGGTGCAGCACAAATCCGCAAAGAATGGCCCCGGCCAGAATGATAATAAAGAAGGACATTGCCGTCAGACCGACCCAAGGCAGCACGACTGCAAGAAACTTGAGGTCGCCGCCTCCAATCTGCTCCATCGTAAGGCTCAAAAACAACAGCGCTGCGAATGTACCTACGCCGGTTCCCGCGTAACGTATGTAGTCCTCCTTAGGTGTCAGGAAGTATCCGGCGATAAGGAGTATTACCATAATGGCGATGACCACTTTGTGCAGCAGCGTCATTCGGCTTAAGTCCAGAAAAGCAGCCCAAAACTCAAAGCACAGGATCGCAAAGAAAAACATTGCCGCAATGATCGCGACACCCACCGCAATGCGCCACAAATACTCCTCAAACGGAAATAAAAACGGCCCGATAACAAGGAAGACCACCGCGATTGCGATGTTCATCCGATTTGGCAATTTCATCCGGCTAAGATCTTGAAAGGCCGCCCAGAACCCGAAGGGCAGGGCGGCCAGAAAGAGGATCAGTTCAGCAGACAACGGAGGATCAACGAATCACGTTGTTGCCCTGAAGCGCGGCAAGTTTGTTGACAGCTTCGGGGAAATGCTGCGGGTGCGTCTCAATCGCCTCTTCCAGCAGACCTTTACCGGTTTGCAGCTTGCCAGCACGGATCGCCTGTAGTGCGATATTGTGCAGAAGTTGCGCTTTTTCGGTTTCGGTCAGTGGAACTACCGGCAGCTCGTAGATGCCGCGCCGAGCACGGGACAGGGCCAGGTTGTTCTTGGCACTGAACAGTTTGGGATCAAAGGCCACGGCCTTTCGGAACATCTCCTCCGCGCCGTTATGGTCGCCACGTGCCGTTTTTGAGATGCCCCAGTTGTTAAAGATTGCCGCTGGCCGCGTGGTCAGGCCGCGCGCAGTATCGTAGAAATGATCCGCTTTCTTCCAGTTCTTCTGGGAGTCTGCGACCATAGCTTCCAAACGATAGCGGTCATATGTTTCGACATTCGGCGGGATGGCGTTGAGCTGTTGCGAAGCTTCTTTCCATTTGCCGTTATGGATAAGTGCCTCGGCATAATATAGCCGATCCTGATCTGTCAGTTCCCCAGATGCGTCGATTTGCTCGAACACCAGGACAGCTTCAGTGGTGCGTTTCGCGCGCATTAGTGATCGGGCATAGCCCTGTTTGAACTCCAACCGGTCGGGATCGTTGTTCAAAGCGTTGCGGAAATAGTTCGCTGCCTGGTTTGGATCAGCGAAATCCAGCATGATTTCATTCAGGTTTGCAGCATCAATGACGTTGATACCGTCAAGACTTTCAATGGCTTCGCGATCCGCTTCGTGATCTGCGCAACCTGCCAGCGTGACTGTGGCCAGAATCCCCAGTCTCGCCAGGATTTTACCCCGGGTTTGCATTTGCCTGTACCTCTGCTCGGTTTATTGTTCTCCAAGTAGAAGATACTGCCCATTGCCCCGTCTTACCAAGCGAAAATCGTAGTCTTCGGTCGGTTCAGACCCAATATTTTGAATTTTTTTGTCCAAACGACGCAAATTGTCGCGAATTTCGTCTGTATTTCCACTGTCAAGTGCGTAGGCCACGCGGAAAAGTTCGCGCGCTTCGCCGTATTCGTTCTTGGCATCCAGGACAACGCCTAGGTTATTCAGGGCGGGAACGAACTTAGGATCTTTTTTAACTGCCCTGCGCAAAAGTTCTTCGGCTTGGTCTAGTCGTCCAAGGCGCAGGTTGACAGAGCCGAGTGCCGAAAGGACATCAACGTTGGCGCCAAGCTCTGCGGCCGCTAGGTAGTAGGCCTTTAGTGCGAGTTCAAGCTCTCCCGCCTCCATTAGGCGATGCCCGACTGTAAGCCCGTCAACGCCCTCAACTGCTTGTGCGCCGCGGGAAGGGGCGACGCCGACGCGGTCGTTGATAAGGACATCGGGATTCGAACAGCCGCCCAAAAGGGCGGCTGCAATGGCGATCAACAGAGTAGACCTCAAATTTGGCATAGGGTCACTTCAGTAGTGTCTGCGAGATATCGTAGAAGGACGGACCAACCAGAATGATCAGCAGTGGTGGAACACAGAACATCATGGTTCCCAGCGTCATTTTGGTCGGCAGCTTGTTGGCTTTTTCTTCTGCACGCATCACACGTTTGTCCCGCATCTCGGACGCATAGACGCGCAATGCGTCCGCGATAGAGGTACCGAACGTTGCCGATTGGACCAGAACGGTAACAAAGGCCGAGATATCGGAAACACCGCAGCGCTCGCCCATATCGCGCAGAACTGTCACGCGGTCCTTACCGGCCCGCATTTCATTTGAGACGATCTCAAATTCTTCGGCGAGGTTAGGGTACCCGGATTTGATCTCTGTCGCGACCCTCAGGATCGACTGGTCCAGCGACTGACCAGCCTCAACACAGACCAGCATCAGGTCAAGTGCGTCTGGGAAACCATTGGTGATATCTTCCTGGCGAACCTGTTTGCGTCGTTCTACCCAGTAATCCGGCAGATAGTAGCCAACCACACCGGGGATAAGCACGGTCAAAAGAACGCTGGTCAGGCTTGGCGATCCACTTTGAAACAGGACGTAAAGCGTTCCGATCGCAAGGAACAGGACGCCCAGAACAAAGCGTGCCAGATGATAAGTCGATACGGCATTCCGGGTGCGATAGCCGGCCTGAATAAGTTTCAGACGTGTCGCGCCAAGCTCTTTCTGGTCCTTCGGCTCAAGCAGTGGCTTGAAGCGTTCCAACTGCCGGTTGCCGCCACCATCATAGCGCAGCCGTACCGGCTTTGCCTTGCCGGAACCGGGCGTCATCACAGAGGAACCTTTAAGCCTGTCCAGCGGGTCGGCCTTTTGCTTGAACAGCAAAGGTGCGGTAATCAGGATCATGGTCAGGCCAAGAAAGCCCAGAATATAGAGCGGCCCGAGCGGCCCAAAGGCTGCGTTTATAAATTCCCAGCCGTAGTTAAGCATATCCATCTGGCTGCTCCCTCAAACCTTGATGTCGACCATCATCTTCATGAAGATGATGTTCACGACGAGAAAGATTGCGACAACGATTGCGGCTGGCACGAAGGCGGAAGAGTTCTTCACGTCATCGTAATAATCAGGCTCGATCAACTGGATCATGATCAAGGCAGCAATCGGGAACATGGAAAGAAACCAACCGGACCAGCGTGCTTCTGCGGTGATCGCTTTCACCCGGCGGAAAAGCTTGAAACGGGCGCGGATCACTTTCGCCAGGCCGTCAAGAATCTCTGCTAGGTTACCACCCGATGTGCTTTGGATTGCGACAGCCACCGACAGGAACTTCACATCCTGGGTATCGATCCGTTCGGCCATTTCGTTCAGGGATTCAGTGACGTCGGCACCATAGGTGCTTTCGTCGGCGATCATCCCGAACTCTGTGCCCAAGGGATCGGGCATTTCCTGCGCAACGATGTTGATGGCGGACGAAAAGGGGTGACCGACGCGCAGCGACCGAACGATCAATTCTACCGCATCGGGAAGCTGCTCTTCAAACAGCTCCATCCGCTTCTTTGCCTTGCCGTTCAGCCAGACATAGACCGCGCCATATCCCATCACTACCGACAGGGCCAGCCGGATGGCGATGCCCGAATTGGTAAAGAACGTCAGGCCAAGAAATGAGGTAACGGCCACAACAACCATCACCACAAGCAGCGCAACAGGGGTAAAGGCGATATTCGCCTGCGCGGCCTTGGCGCTTAGCGGAGCAAGAAGAGGGATGCCCGCATTGCTGTTATGTTGTTCACGCTCTTTGCGCAGCTGGTTGAGCACGCTTTCGGCCGTTTCGCCCTTTTCCAGAAGCTCAAGGCGACGGTTGACCTTACTTTCCAAGCGTACTGATTTGCCGAAAGCAAGAAGGTAGATGCCTTCGACCATAAAGAATACGCCAACGAAGATCAGCGCGTAGATGACGGGTTCTGCACTCATGTATTCATCTCCCTGGTGGCTGCGCGCATTACAGTGTGTTTGTGACTGTATAAATGCTGGACGGCAGCTCGTAGCCCCACTGCGTGAAGCGTTCGGAGTACTTGGACCGGATACCTGTCGGGGTGAAATGGCCGATAATCTTGCCGCCATCGCCCAGACCGGTACGCTGGAATTTGAATACCTCCTGCATGGAGATTATTTCCCCTTCCATCCCGGTCACCTCGGTGATCGATACCATACGACGCGAACCGTCCTGCAAACGGCTGACCTGTACGATCAGGTTAACCGCCGAGGCGATCTGCTGGCGCACCGCCTTGATCGGCATTTCGATCCCGGCCATCGCGACCATATTTTCCAGACGCGAAACTGCGTCTCGGGCTGAGTTGGCGTGGATCGTGGTCATTGATCCGTCGTGGCCGGTGTTCATGGCCTGAAGCATGTCGATCACTTCGTGGCCACGTGTCTCACCCACGATGATGCGGTCAGGACGCATACGCAGGGCGTTCCTAAGTAGATCGCGCTGCGAAACCTCGCCTTTGCCTTCAACGTTGGCAGGGCGGCTTTCCATCCGGCCCACATGCACCTGTTGCAGCTGAAGTTCTGCTGTATCCTCAATCGTCACGATGCGTTCGGCATCATCAATGAAGGACGACAATGCGTTCAGCGTGGTGGTTTTACCAGAACCGGTACCACCCGAAACAATGATGTTCAGCCGGGTGGAAACTGCAGCCTGAAGATAGGCCGCCATTTCCTCGGTAAAGGCGCCAAACTCGACCAGTTCGTCAACCGAAAGCTTGTCTTTAGAGAATTTACGGATGGAGACCAGAGCTCCATCCACCGCACAGGGCGGAACCATCGCGTTGAAACGTGATCCGTCGCCAAGGCGAGCATCAACATAAGGGTGGCTTTCATCGACGCGACGACCGACCGCCGAGACGATCTTGTCAATGATGCGCATCAGATGTCGATCATCCTTGAACCGGACATTGGTCAGTTCCAGCTTACCCGCGCGTTCGACGAACACCTGCAATGGCCCATTGACCAGAATATCGTTGATCGTTGGATCTTTCAGCAGCGGTTCCAGAGGGCCCAGGCCGTTGATCTCATCGATTAGGTCAGCGTTAAGCTGCTCTACCTCAGCGGCATTCAGGACGACACCGGATTCGCGCAGCCCCTCGCGGGTGATGATAGAAATTTCCTGCTTCAGCTCTGCTTCTGTCGCCTGATCCAGAACCGAGAGGTTCAGGTTTTCCAGCAGCCGCTTGTGCAGCTGCATCCGGACGTCCAGAAGCTTCTCAAGCCGCTTTGCCTCTTTTTCAGAGGCGGCGATCTCCTGCTGGGTCGACTGATGCTTGGACTTGTCCTGACGTTGTTTCTGTTTGAATGCGGCTTCCGTCTTATCGATTTCGATCTTCGGCGGAGCCGGCATGTCCTGGGGGCGCTGATAGCGGCGAAACATGAAACTATCCCTCTAGCAAATCAAAGCGCGACAGCGGCCTTATCGGCCACCACGGCTTCGTAGATTGATTCCGCAATGTTGCGATATTCTTTCCGCAACACGTTTTTCGGATGACTTTCAGCGAGCGGAGCCCCCTCATCGCCGCTGGATTGCACTTGCTTGCCGCCCTCAGGCAGCATGATGTTGACCTCAACCCCAAGACTTTCTGCCAGGCGCTTGGCCCGTGCCTTGCCATTCAGGTCAGTGAAGCCCGGGGCGCGGTTAAGCGCAAACTGGACTTTTTCGTAGGGCAGATCCTCAGCCTTAAGGGCGCGCAGGAACCGCAGGCAGTTCTGAGCCGAACGCATGTCGATCTCCATCACTGCAAAGAAGGTTTCAGCCATGCGAAGAACATTGTCTGACCAGTGGACCAGGGCCTGAGGCATATCGACGACAACAAAGTCGTAGGAGGATTTGGCAATTTCCAAGATTCTTGTGACATCTTCGGGGGCGATAATGTCCAGTGGCAGCGCGTCCATCGGTGCGGTCAGCACCGCAAGCCGTGTTTTATAGGATGTAAGGGCCTGACTGAGCGAATCATGATCAATCGCCGACGGATCGGAGATCAGTTCGTAGATCGCTTCGCGCCGGGGCAGGTCCAGATATGTCGAAATGGACCCATACTGAAAGTTGAAGTCCAACAGCGCTACGCGCTTGTCGGTCTTCTTGGTCATCAGCGACAACTCCCAGGCCAGATTGACCGCGAAGGTTGAGGCGCCAACGCCGCCCGCCACGCCATAAACAGGCATAATCACGCCATGACGGTTTTTGCCTCCTGAGGAGGTAGCTTCGTCACGCGGTGTCGCGGTGAACTTGCTGCGCATACGCGCAATGGAATCGGTCAGTGCGCCATCCGGAAGCGGATAAGGGGCGAAATCATCCGCGCCGACCCGAAGCAGCTGGTGCAGACCGGTGGGCGAAATGTCTTTAGCCACGAGCAGAACTTTCAGCCCGTGGTCTCGTGCGGCCTGTACCACACGTGCTGCCGGCGTCAGATCAGCCTCGTCGATGTTGCTGACGGCAACAATGGCAATTTCCAGATCAGGACCGATACCCGCCTTGATCGTCGCCTCGCCCTTTGCCAGATCCAGCGGAGCCCAACGCCCTGCCAGCTCCCGGTTCAGGTCCTCGGTCAGGGCCGGGAAATCCTCGTGCCGGGAGGCAATCGAGTAAATCTCGACTTCCTCTGGTTTCGCCTTCAACAACGCCATCAGTGATCCTCATACATTAGAAGCCTGTCGCCACGGCCTATTTACCCACTTTGTCGAAGCTGGACTGTCCGGACCGTGACAGGGGCCACAGGTTTCAGCATCAAACAGTGTAGGTCAAGCATGGGCTAATATACACGATCATTCTGCTACAAGCCCCAACAATTATTCAGATTTTGCAAAGAAAATGGCGAAAGTGAGGCTTCAGTATCACGTGTTGTTGTTTCAGCTGCCTTCAGTCGGCGGAGAGTCGCCGACGATCGGGGAATTGTCTTTTGTGCAGCGTTTTAGATTCGCGCATCAAAAAACCGCCGGATTTGCATCCGGCGGTTAGTTGAAGTGGCTTATGGTGCTTGAGAGCCTTATTCGCCCTCGCTAACCGCACCAGTAGAAGCAACTGTGGGCGAAGCCTCGGTTGCATAGTTTGTGTAGATGTTATCGGCTACCTTGCCATCGAAGTCACCGCCAGCATAGCCGCGAGCTACTCCGATTACTTCAGTGACTGTACGGCGGTTCAGCCGTTCGCGGTTGTTGGTTGGCACCAGTGGGCGGGTCTCGCCGTAGGATGCCACCGCTTCCAGCTTGTCGCGCTGTACACCGCGGGCAACCAGATAGTTGACCACTGCACGTGCACGGCGCAGGCCAAGGGCCTTGTTGTAGCCGTTGGAACCAACCTTGTCGGTGTGTCCGTAAACACGGAACTTGACGTATGGGTTGGTACGGATCCAAGCAGCCTGTTGATCCAGAGATGCGCGCGCCTGCTCATCAAGTTGCGAACTGTTGAACGCAAAGTTGATCATGTCTGGCGCGCTGGCCCGGAAGTTTTCCGACAGCTTGGCAAGCACGCCACCGGAAAGATAGGCCGACTGGGCAACCTGGTTGTTGGTCGTCGCGCCGCCGAAGGCAGACGACGTGGACAGGTCCCCGGCGACTTGGCCTTCGCAGCCTGCCAGAAGCAAGAAGCCGATGGCCGCGGTTGATTTAAGCAATGTGCTTTTCATCGATTTCACTCCATCACGTAGCCGTAGGAGCCCTGGAAGTCTTGCTTGGCGACATCCTGAGCCACTGTTGAACCCTCGACTCGGCCATTCCAGAACAGCTCCATCTCGGTCGGAACGCGAACCCGGTCGGTCGGCAGTGCAAGCACGTCGCCGTCTGTTGGGGTCACGAGGTGCGGTGTAATGATAATCACCAACTCACTTTGTTTGCGCTGGTAACTTGTAGAACGGAACAGTGCTCCCAGAACTGGAATATCCCCCAGCCATGGAACCTGACCGATCGAGTCGGTGAAATCATCTTGCAGAAGACCTGCGATTGCGAAACTCTGACCGTCACGCATCTCAACGGATGTCGCAGCTCGCCGAACACTAAGTCCCGGGAAACCGGCAATACTAACCGCTGTGTCGATCGAGCTTACTTCTGTTTCCAATGCAAGACGGATCAGCTTTCCATCTATAACAGTTGGTGTAAAGATCAACCGTATCCCGAACTCCTTAAACTGGACGGTAGTTTCTCCATCATCGCTGCGAGCAACAACCGGAAATTCCCCGCCTGCTAAGAAAGTTGCTTCTTCACCTGAAACCGCGACAAGGTTTGGTTCAGCAAGTGTGCGGACCATGCCTTTTGTCTCCAACGCTTCCAGCATAGCGTTGACTGCCAGATTGCCAACGTCGAAGCCAGCTGCAACACCGCCCCGGCTTTCTGGTTGAAAAGTAGCGGTTCCATTGGTGAGATTGACCCCAGCCGTGGCATTCTTTGCACCAAAAGCTAAACCAGTTCCAGCAATGCTCAGACCAATGCTCGCATCAATCGACTTAGCAACACTACGGCTCATCTCTGCAAACCGTACCTTCAGCATCACCTGCTGGGTACCACCGACCATCATCAGGTTGGTTACGCGGCCCGGCGCATAACGCTCGGCCAGTTCCAGCGCACGAGATACTTTACGAGCACCCGAGACACGGCCAGACAGCACGATGCCGTCATTTGCTGTGCGGACCTCAATTGGCTCGTTCGGAAGGATGTCGCGCAGACGCTCTTTGAATTCAGCCAGATCTGGGCTGACACGAACGTCCACGTTGGTGATCAGCTCACCTTCCTGACCAAGGATAGTCAGGGTTGTACGACCGGGCGTCTTGCCCAGAACGTAGATGGTGCGCTCGCCCAGTGTTGCGATATCTGCAATGCCGGGATTGGCGACTGACAGTTCCGCAAAGGGACGATCCGCTTCCATAACAACGGCGCGATTTACCGCGACGCTAATGCTGTTGGAGGTTGCCCCCCGAAGTACTTGCAGCACGCTTTGTGCGCTTGCAGGCGCAACAAGAGGTGCTGACAAAGCAAAACCAAGAAGGCCTGCCTTTATCATTTGGTTCCAAGTCATGATTCCTGCCTCTCAAAAACCACTTGTGTAGTGCCCCCGACCGTTCATGCAGCAGGGGTGCAACTACGAAAGTGCGAGAGTTTTTAAATTAACACAAGAATCAAAGTGTTATACGCGCGAATTGATGTGGATAAGTCACACCTGTTGTTTTCGCCTTGCTTTTTAGAGCCAAAATCACTCGGTGGGACAGGCCACTTCTTGTTTAATAACCTCAACGCCGCGGCGAACGTTCTGGAAGCACTTCTTCTCTTCTTCAACAACGACTTCTTCAATGCCAAGAAGGTCTTCCTGCTTCACTTCAAGAATCTCACCAATGATCGTCTCTTCTTCTGCGCCTCGCAAAGCGAGCGACAGACGCCCCGTAGCTTGGGCCTGTGCGAGAGTTGCGACAACAAGCGGGGAGACTTCTACGGTCACGGTGCGGGCGACGGTTGGGCGTTTGGCATCCTGATCAGCGCTTTGGTCGATAGCGATCAGGTCGACGCC
The DNA here is from genome assembly GCF_054457435.1 of Halovulum sp. GXIMD14793. NCBI lineage: Bacteria > Pseudomonadati > Pseudomonadota > Alphaproteobacteria > Rhodobacterales > Paracoccaceae > Halovulum > Halovulum sp. GXIMD14793. Next base: position 46,593 of record NZ_JBTLNE010000010.1, read on the forward strand.
TTCGAGAATAAGCTTGGTAACAGGCGCGCCACCGCCATTAATACCGCCACCGCCCTTGCGACCAGACCAGTAGATGTCTACGCGGTCACCGGGCTGCAAAAAACCTGATACACCTGTTGTCACATCAACTTTGATAGTAAAGGCGCGCATGCCACGGGACAGGCTGGACGAAACACCTGCGTCCTGACCAAACTTGGTGACTTTCGTCGCGGTGATCAATTCACCTTCTTCAATGGTTCGCAAAATGGCGCGAGGGGCTGTATCCTCGTCGCCAAAGAGGTCTTCCATTGAGGTGAAGCTGTTTTCGGGCACGGCTTTTACCGGAAACTGCACCTCTTTCACGTGCTCTTTCTTCAACTGCTGGCCATAACGAAGATTGGTCGCAGCAAGAATGACAGGCGTCGTATCAACGACAAGGTCGGCGCGGGCTTGTAGCCTGTGGTTATCTGCCTGAACTTTCTTGAAATGATCCATTCCAAGATATGTGGCAAATCCGGCAATGCCTATGCCGATCAGAAATACCAAAGCGAAGACGATACGCATGGGGTGTCTAGCCTTTCAAACTTGATTTAGCCCTGCGCAAAGCGCAAGTCTCCAAAGGGCACTATAGTCTGAGTCTCGTGTCTTTGTCGAGATATCAAGACGAATGCGGTGAACGGTCGGATTAACCGAAAAGACGATTGGAAGGATATCAACATACGCGGAGCACTGTTTTCAAAAGAGTGGCCAGCACCACCCTTTTGAAGCAGTGACAAAGAGCTTATAGCGTTTTGTGAAAAACCTGAAGCATCTAACGCGGGCTGAAACCCGAAATTTTAACGCGTTAGATGATGTGTGAGGCCTCAGGTGTTTCGCGAGTTGCGCTAAGATCACGCCTTAGTCAGCTCGTTATATATATCCGTTGCGGCTTCTTTCACGCCGTCCCGTAGCAGCAAAACGACAGCGACAGCAATGACTACGATAGCGGCAGTCAATACGACCCAGTCAACAGTCACCGCACCCTCGTCTTCGACAAAGGTTTTCTTAAGTTTGAACAGCTTCATATTTGTTACCTCCAAGGAACATCCACAAGCTTAATTTTGCCTCATCGTCAAAAGCTACGAGGCATCTTGAGCAAAACGCCAGACGGAAGTAACGCCAGTTAAAATCAAGTTTCCAGACCAGCTTGACACAAAAAGGGCGGCAACCAGCCGCCCTTCTAAATCAAAATTCAGGAGACCTGAATCAACTCGACGCTAAGTCGCAGCTTCGATCAGTTGATCGCGCCGGTCAGCTCTTGATAGATGTCGGTAGCAGCTTCTTTGATACCGTCGCGCAGCAGGGCGATAACGGCAACAGCGATACCAACGATAGCTGCGGTCAGAACAACCCAGTCTACGGTTACTGCACCATCTTCATCTTCGACGAAGGTCTTTTTCAGCTTGAACAGTTTCATATTCTTTCCCTCCAAAGGAAATCCACAAGATTTACGTCCACCTTGCTGGCCACGGTCATCCGCGACCGAAAGGCTTCTCAGCGAACACTTGAGAATTAACAGGCCAATTCGGGCGGAAATTGGACAGAAATCGTGTCTTTTTTGCATCATGCGCCTTGTGGATTTAAGTGTTTGATAAATATATGTAAATTTTTCCGAATCCGGCATTTTTAGATTTTTGAACAGTTCTTTTGGGGCAAAATACATGCGAATCTGCCCCCAAATGTGCAATCGTAGCAGTAAATCAGGAAACGCTTGCCTGAGAATGAGGCCTCGATAGAATCATAAAAAATGGACTGGTTCAAAGTCCATAAGAATGAGGCAGAAGCAGTGATTTGTAAAAACATCACCATAGCGGTGTTGGCAGCGGCATGTTTGTTGCCATATCCAGTGAAAGCCGAGGAGCCGCCAGGCGGCTTTACATTCAAGCGAGTCACTCCGCTCCCGTCGACTGGTGCCAAGCGACTGATTTCCATCCAGGTGGAACCGCCTAAAGAGGTGAAGCGCGTTCTCGATCATGTCATCGACCTGCCCGATGAGGAAGAGAAGCCTGTACCGAAACCGGTCTATGCCCAAAGTGATGACTGGTTCTGGGCCAATGTTTCCCCAGACCTGAGGGACCGGGGTTTTGGCAAGTTGGTATTGGCAGGGGCTGTGCTTGCGGGTGCGCCTGATCAGGCTAAACCGCTGTTCCCTTCATCGCAGCGGCTGCGCAAGATTGTGGACGCTTATGGCGTTGATATCCTGAAAGCGACATCGGGTACTCAGGTGTCTCCTGCGCTTGTTGTTGCTGTCATCTCAACAGAAAGTGCCGGCAATCCGGAAGCAGTCAGCAAAGCGGGGGCGGCGGGGCTTATGCAACTCATGCCCGCTACTGCGAAACGCTTCGGTGTAGAGAAAAGAACCGATCCGGCGCAGAATATTGCCGGTGGTGTGAAGTATCTGGACTTTCTTCTGGACCGGTTCGACGGTGATGCAGTGCTGGCTCTGGCCGCGTATAACGCTGGTGAAGGTGCGGTGGATAGGAATGGTGGTGTTCCAAATTACAAAGAAACCCGGGGCTATGTGCCTAAAGTGGTCGCAGCCTGGGAACGTGCACGCATGATGTGCATGATCCCGCCAGTCCGTGCCACTGATGGCTGCCTGTTCGCCGGGCTCAAGATTGCGTCTCAGTGATGTCCGATCCCGATGAGAGCAAGGTGCCGCTGGTTGTCGATCTCGACGACACGCTTTTGCGCACCGATCTGCTCTATGAGTGTTTCTGGAAAGGCATGGGCAGCGATCCACTGGGGACGTTACAAATTGTGTGGAAAAACTGGGGCGACCGCGCGCGACTGAAGGTAGATCTTGCGACCCTCGCCCAAAGCGAGCCGACGACCCAACCTGTGGATGAGGAAATCTTAGCCGTCTGCCATGCAGCCGCCGCCGAAGGGCGGGAGGTCGTGCTGGCCACGGCCTCGACCAAAGTGCTGGTCGAACCAATCGCTGAGCATATCGGCGGCTTCGATGCTGTTCTGACGTCAGATGAAAACACCAATCTGAGTGGTGAGGAAAAGGCCGCCGCGCTTGTCGAGCGCTATGGTGAGAGTGGCTTTGACTATGTCGGTGACAGTCTCAAGGATATCCCCGTCTGGCAGAAGGCGCGAAAGTGCCTGGTTGCGCGCCCGTCAGAGGCCCTGCCGGGCAAACTGGAAGAAGCCGGTCTGGCACCTGAGGTGATCGGCAGCCGCTGGCGCTGGATTGACTTATGGCGTGGGTTGCGGCCGCGACAATGGATAAAGAACATTCTGATGGTGCTGCCACTGATCGCGGCACATACAGCAGATGTCTGGTCGATCTTGGCTGTGGTGCTGGGCTTTGTCAGCTACTCAGCGGCCGCCAGTGCGATCTATCTGGTCAATGATCTGACGGATATCGATGCAGATCGGGCGCATCCGACGAAATGCAAGCGCATCTTTGCGGCCGGGCGCGTGCCGATCCGGGTTGGTATGGCAGCCAGTGTAGCACTGGGCTTGTTTGCGCTGACCATAGCAGCGCTGTTGGGCTGGGCGATGTTCATTGTCATTGGTTTCTATATTGTTTTGACCCTCGCTTATTCAATGCGTCTGAAGCGAGCGCGCTGGGTCGATATTGCAACCCTGGCCGGGCTTTATACGTTGCGGGTGGTGGCAGGCGCGGTGGCGACCGGTGTGCCAGCTTCGGGTTGGTTGATCGGGTTTATCTTTCCACTTTTCCTTACATTGGCCTGCGTGAAGCGGCTAACAGAACTGGCGAAAGCGACGACGGACGGGCCGGTGCCCGGGCGGAAATACAGCAAATCCGATCGCGGAGATTTGTTGAATGTTGCCATTCTTGCAGGGATTGCCAGTTGTGCCGTGTTTGTCGGCTATAGCTATTCGAGCGTCGCCCAGGTGCTTTATTATAGTGCTTGGCAATTGAGGTTGGCGGTTTTGCCCTTGGCTCTTTGGCTGACACGTATGATCTGGACGGGGTGGATGGGCAGTCAGGCCTATGACCCCATCGAGTTTGCGCTGCGAGACAAGTTCGGCCTTGCTTTAATAGCTATCGCAATGATCACTTTGGTTTGGGCAGTATGACATCTGGCGGGGGTGGGTTTCACCCACCCTACACGCAACCTCACTTGTAGGGTGGGTGAAACCCACCCTCCTTCATACCTGCAGCTTTTTGAAGATCCGCTCCGGGATGGTTCGGATGATCCCCATTATGCCAATCCAGAACCAGGGCGTGTAGATCACGTTGCGCTTCTTGCGCAGACCCTTTTCGATGTCACGTGCCACATCATCCGGGCTGGCAACCAGGAACATGCCATTCAGGCCCCAGGTCATGGCTGTATCCACAAAACCCGGCTTTACCGTCAACACATGCACACCCTTGCGACCCAACCGGTTCCGCAACCCTGCAGCAAAAGTCTGAAACCCGGCCTTGGCCGCGCCATAGGCATAGTTTTTCAAGCGCCCGCGATCCCCGGCAACCGAACTGACAGCAACGATCTGGCCCGCACCGCGATCTTCCAGAACCGGCGCGGCCTGTAGAAGGAATCGCGCAAGGCCCGCAAAATTGTCAGTTACGACGCCATCCATCAGAGCGGCATCGGCCTCGACCTCTTCCTGTGGCGGCATAGAACCGGCAAACACAGCAATACCGATCTGACCGTCATGCGTTCTTGCGGCGTCGATAATTGGCCCGAATGTCGTAGCATCCCTTGTGTCAAAGCGCATTGGCGTAATATCCGCTGTCCCGCGCACGGTCAGGTCGGCAGCGGATTTCGCCAGATCGTCCTGATCCCGGCCTGCCAGAATAAGAGAGGCACCCGCCTCAGCCTTGCGGCGGGCAAGGGCACGCGCCATGGCTGAGGATGCGCCAAGGATGATCCAGATCTCGTTCATGCTTCACCCCTTAGCTCAAGCCGACGGACAAGGTCTGTGACAAAGGTGCCCTTGGGGTCAGCATCGCGGACCGCGGCGCGCCAGTCATCCATTTCAGGATACATACCCGCCACCTGCGCTGCCGTTGCCAGCGAATCCTTGGTGAAGTAAATCCGGCCCTCGGCCGCCTTGGTCATGTCGATCAGCCGCTTGACCAGATCGCGCGCCGTGTCGCGGTTGGGGAAATCGACCGCGAGCGTGTAGCCTTCCATCGGGAAAGACAACATACCAGCGCGGCCAGCCCCCAGCTTTTTCAGCACGGCGAGCGGCGAGGCAAGGCCCGATTCACCGATGGCCTGCAGCATATCGCGCAGTACATCCGGTGCAGGTTCAAACGGTACCACGCATTGAAACTGATGAAACCCGCGTTTGCCGTAAAGCCGGTTCCAGTCGCTGATTCCGTCAAGCGGAAAGAACAACTTATCGAGGCTGCGTGACTTGATCCGTCCGCCCTCGGGCACACGCCGCCAATACATAGTATTGAACATCTTCACGATTGGTTTTGCCATTGCAAAGCGGGGCGCGTTGAAGGGCACCGAGCGGCGATCCAGTTTGGGATGATACGGTTCTTTCGATGCGCCGAAATGCGCCTCTTCCAGAATGCCGCGGCCCATATACTCGCCCTTGGCGGTCGCATCGATCCAGCCGACATTGAACGGTGCCTCGGACGCATCGAACGCTGCCAGAAAATCGGTCAGTGCATTGATGCGCCGCTCTGTCAGTTCCACGAAACCTGACGGGCACGGGGCCAGCTTGATCTTGGCGCTGGCAATGATACCGGTCTGCCCCATGCCGCCGACGGTGGCCCGAAAAAGCGCCGTGTCCGGCAAAACGGTCTGATTGGTGCCGTCAGCCCCTATCAGGGTTAGGCTTTCCACATGCTCGCCAAAGCTGCCCGCCGCATGATGGTTCTTGCCATGCACATCCGATGCGATGGCCCCACCCAGCGTTGCGTGTGCTGTTCCCGGCAGGACGGCTGGCATCCAGCCCTTTGGCGCAAGCAGACGCAAAATTTCGGACAGTTTGATACCGGCCTCGGCCTCCAGCAGCCCGGCTTCGGCATCAAACGATAGAAACCGGTCCATCCGGGTCATGTCGGTGATCACACCGTCATTATTCAGGGCGGCATCCCCGTAAGAGCGGCGATTGCCTTGAGCTGGTCCGGCAGCCGAGGAAAGACCGCGCTCGGGCCGAGCGATATCGCCGGTGGCGGTCAGAACCCGACCCCAGCCGGTATAAGTATCATGTTTGAGAGGCATAGGTTCCTCTTGCGGCGCTACGTGTTGCAAATGGGAATACAACGGTTCCGATGGCAATAGCAAACCATAGCGTTGTCAGGCGGATAATCGCTGTTGCGGGCAGAGATACCTCCAACGGCACGCCTTGCACGGACAGGAGGGCAACCATTGCCACCTCGGCCCCGCCAAGGCCGCCCGGCGCGCCGGTGGCGCCGCCGCCCAGCGTCGCGATGATGAAAATCGCCACGGCGGTCCAAAGGCCGATATCTGACCCCAGCCAAACCAGCAGCAAATGGAAAGAATAGCCCTCTGCGAACCAACCGATGCCACCAAGCAACAGCGCAGGCCAAAGCACACGGGCTTCGGAAAATGGGGCCAGGGTCCGGGCCGCCTGCCGCAGCTTGGCAAACAGACGCGGCCAGCGCCCAACAATTTTCCACATCCGGGTTACGCCCCAAACCGCCAGGCTGGACCTTGTCACCATCAGCGCCACCAGCACCGCAGCAATGGCCACAGGGATACCTGCGCCGCCACCTGAGGCACCCAAGGCCAGACATAATGCCAATAGCAGTCCGATGGCTGCGAGGTCGGCTGCGCGATCCACAAGTGCCAGAGGGGCCGTGCGTTCCAAAGCCAAGCCGGTCTCTTGCCGCAGCCAGCGCAACCGCACCAATTCCCCCAAACGCCCCGGGGTTACGGTCATCGCCAGCCCGCCCAGATAATGCCGCAGGTCTGTCGCAAGCCCCGAAGGTATCTCCAGCCGCAGGGTGAACAGATGCCAGCGCAAAGCGCGCAGCAGGTAGTTAAAGAATGCCAGCGCCAGCAGAATCAGAAATTGCTGCAACCCGATCCGCTGCAGGGAGGCCAGTGCCTCCTCCCATCCGGTGGCAAAGGCCAGCACGATCAAACTGATCACCACGCAAGCAAACAGAAACAATGTGAACCACAGATCGCGGCGCTTGGGTTGATTGGCGGTGCGTGTCATCTGCCTGTCTCAGCGGGGCGCCACAAAGCTCGGTCGATATCATCATCCCTCAATACAGCAACACCGCAAGAAAGAGAACTTTGCTGCAGGTCGATCATATCCACCGGGGCATTTTTGTCGCGGATTTTACGAAGCGGCCCAATCGGAAAACCGTAAGCGCCCTAATTTACCAAGTCGGCATGCCGCATTGCGGCGCGCATCATGTCTTTTGTGCTATCCTCAACACCAACCAGCGGGGAGCGGACTTCGTCTGTGCACAGGCCAAGTTCGGACATCCCGAACTTGACGGGGCAGGGATTTGGTTCGGCAAAGCAGGCGCGGTGCAGGGGCAACAGGCGGTCCTGATAGGTGGCGGCCGTGGCGAAGTCACCCTTGGCCATAGCCGATTGAAATTCGGCACAAAGGCGCGGGGCGATATTGGCGGTCACCGAGATACAGCCGACGCCGCCATGGGCGTTGAAGCCCAAAGCGACGTCATCATTGCCGCAGAGCTGAATGAAATCCGCCCCGCAGGTGGCGCGCTGGTCCGAAACACGGCCGACATCGCCAGTGGCATCTTTTACGCCTGCGATATTCGGCAGCTTTGCCAGTTGCCCCATCGTTTCCGGCGTCATGTCGATGACCGAGCGGCCAGGGATGTTATAGATCAGGATCGGCAGTGATGTTGCGTCGTTCAGGGCCTTGTAATGGGCATAAAGGCCGCGCTGGCTGGGCTTGTTGTAGTAGGGCGTGACGACCAGCAGACCATCGGCGCCGACTTTCTTGGCGTGCTCGACAAAACGGATCGATTCTGCCGTGTTGTTGGATCCCGCACCGGCAATCACAGGGATGCGCCCGGCAGCCTGTTTTACGATCACCTCGATGCAATATTCATGTTCTTCATGGCTCAGCGTCGGGCTTTCGGCAGTGGTGCCAACCGCAACAATCCCGCTGGAGCCTTCCTCGACATGCCAGTCGACCAGGTCCTTCAGCGCCTTCTCATCCACGGCACCGTTTCGGAACGGGGTGATAAGGGCGGGGATTGATCCACGAAACATGACTGAAACTCCATTTGACGCACCACCATTGATGCGCCGCGCAACCTAACGGCGCTTTGATCGGGCGGCAAGGATAAGGGTGCAGACGCGCGTGCTTACTCGTGCTAAAGTCCCCTCAAACGGAGCCGGATAACCGGCCAGGACCAGAGCAGGTTAGACAGAATGCGATACAGACCGCTTTTGTGGGCGCTTTTGTGCCTTGTTGCAGGTGCCGCACAGTCGGCAGACCGCGATACGCTGATCCGAATGATGGATGCGATTGCGCAGCGCGATTATCCGCTTGCGCGGGAAGCCGCGCGCGAAACCCGTGATCAGGTGGCGCTTGATCTGGTGACCTGGCATCAGTTGCGCGCCGGGCAGGGGAGCTGGGCCGATTACACCGATTTCCTAAGACGCAATCCCGATTGGCCAGGGCTGGCGCTGATGCGTCGCCGGGCCGAAGCGGTGATGCCCACCGACCTGCCGACGGAGGCGAAACAACGCTTTTTCCGCTCTGGCGCACCGCAGACCGGGCGGGGCGCGCTGCTGCTGGTATCTACTCAGAATACGGAACTTGCGAAACGGACGGTGATTGGTGCCTGGACCGAGAAACGGTTGACCCAGGCAGAGCAGGCGGCCTTTTTGCAAGCCTATGGCAAGGTGCTGAAACCGCATCATGCAACACGGCTGGATAATCTGCTGTGGGAGGGTCACACCAAAGAAGCCGAGGCGATGCTGCCGCTGGTCGGCAAAGACAGGGCTGCGCTGGCCAAGGCACGCATTGCTTTGCAGCTTGAAAAGAACGGCGTGGATGCCTTGATCAAGGCTGTCCCGGCGAAATTGCAGGGCGATGCCGGGCTTGCGCATGATCGGTTCGCCTGGCGGATGCGCAAGGATCGCTATGATCCCTCCGAAACCCTCCTTAAGGAGCGCTCGGTCAGTAAGGAAGCATTAGGCCGACCCGAGGCCTGGGCCTATCGCCGCCGCCTGCTGGCCCATCGGGCCATGCGGCAGGGCCGTGTGACAACAGCCTATAATCTGGCCAGCCAGCATTTTCTGACCGAAGGGTCCAGTTTTGCCGAACTGGAATGGCTGTCGGGCTACATCGCCCTGACATATCTGGGCAAGACCGAGCGGGCGGTCGCGCATTTCGAACGCTTCCGTCTGGCGGTGGAAACGCCGATTTCCCTGGGCCGTGCAGGCTATTGGCTGGGTCGCGCCTACGAGGCAGAGGGCAATAGCGGTGCGGCGAAATCCGCCTATGGTTATGGTGCGGCCTATCAGACCAGTTTTTATGGTCAGTTAGCGGCAGAGCGTGCCAAACTGCCGGTTGATCCTTTGATGGCGAAAAGTGGCGGTTTGCCGGACTGGAAATCGCGGCCCTTTGCGCGCTCGACCCCGGTGCGGGCAGCGTTGCTGCTGCGTGAAGCAGGCGATCATGTGCTGATGCAGCGCTTTATCCTGCATGTGCAGGAAAGTCTGGATGTGAATGACAGCCTTGCGCTGGCCGCGATGTCGATCCAGATCGACCGGCCCTTTGCGGCTGTCAAGATTGCCAAACGTCTGGCGCGCAAGGGGCTGGTCCAGCCAGATGCCTATTACCCGATCGCGGATACTCTGCGCCATCGTTTGCCGGTGGATCAGGCGCTTGCCAATGCCATCGCCCGGCAGGAAAGCGAGTTGAACCCTTATGCGATCAGTCCTGCTGGCGCGCGTGGGCTGATGCAGTTGATGCCCGCCACAGCCAAGAACGTCGCCAAGCAGATCGGTGTCGACTATGACCGGGCCCGGCTGACGCAGGATCCTGGCTATAACTCGCAGCTTGGGACGCAGTATCTGGCGGATATGCTGGAGCGTTATAACGGGTCGATCATCCTGGCGGCGGTCGCCTATAACGCGGGTCCGCACCGGGCTGATCGCTGGATTGCCGAATATGGCGATCCGCGCGCGCCTGAGGTCGATTCGTTGTGGTGGATTGAGAACATTCCTTATGGTGAGACGCGCAACTATGTGATGCGGGTCATGGAAAGCCTTCACGTCTATCGTATGCGCATCTCAGGCAAAGTCACGCCGATCGGTCTTCATAAGGAGCTTGGCGTAAGCTTCTGACATGCGTCCGCCAGGCGGTATAAAGGCCAGCCGATATGATCAGTGCGGCACCGGCGAGGGTCCAGATTTCCAACGTGTCGCGAAAGACGGTGATCCCAATGGTCGAGGCAAAGACCAGCTGAAAATAGGCCAGTGGCTGAATGGAAGACGCCTCGGCCACCTCATAGGCCCGGATCAGCAGGTAATGTCCCAACGCGCCGGATATGCAAAGAACGCCCATCCAGAACCAATCCTCCAGCCCTTGCATCGGCGTAAACCAGAACGGTGCGATCAGTGTGATCGCTACAGCACCGGATGTCCCGGTATAGAAAAAGCTGGTCGCTGCATTATCCCTGCGTCCGACATAGCGGGTCATCAACCCATAGACCGCAAACATGACGGCAGCGGTCAGGGCGATCAGTGCCTCCGGGCTGAAGGCCTTGATGCCCGGGCGCAGGATCAGAAGCATGCCGACAAAGCCGATGCCGATGGCCCCCCAACGCCGCCAGCCGACCTTTTCGCCCAGAACTGGGCCTGACAATGCGGCGATGATCAGCGGATAAGCAGCAAAAATGGCATGGGCCTCGACCAGACCCAGCAAAACGAACCCCAGCACCATGACGCAGATTTCCGCCACCAGCAGCACGCCGCGCCCGATCTGCAGCCAGGGATGCGCTGTTTGCATCACCCGGCCAAGCCCGCCTTTTTGGCGCGCGCTTAGGGCTATGACAAAGGCGGCGAAGAACCAGTATCGGATCATGACGACGGTCAGGATGTTATATTCGTCCGCCAGATGCCGCGACACGCCATCCTGCAGGGCAAAGACCAGCGTTGTGGCCAGCATCAGAAAGACCCCCTGTCGGTTATCCGTCATCGCAGCACCCCACGCGACATGTGCCGTTTGCCGGCGAAACCGGGCGCTCGGGTCACGTCAAACCCGGCGGCATGCAGCGCACGGCGCACATGGCCCGCAGCAGTATAGGTGGCGAAGGTCCCGCCTGGCGCGGTGTGACCCGCGACTTCGCGCATCAAGTCCGGTGACCAAAGTTCGGGGTTTTTGGCTGGGCTGAAGCCATCCAGAAACCAGGCATCTGCGATGTCTGTCCAAGCGGGCAGCGTTTGACGGGCATCCCCCCGGATCATGCGAAAGCTAAGGTTCGGGGCCTCCAGTTGATCTGCGCCATCCCGCCAACGCTCAAGGAACATCTCTGCCTGTTCGGCAATTTCGGGGAACGCGGCGAGCGCGCGGGCCATATCGTCGCGCGGCATGGGAAACGCCTCGAAACTGGTGAACCGGGTGGGGCAGGGCGCGATGGACCATAGCGCCAGCAGGTTCAGACCGGTGCCAAAGCCCAGCTCTGCAATATGAAAGCCGAGGCGCAGCCGCGCTGGCAGGTCATTGCCATCCAGAAACACATGGCCCGTTTCCGCCAACCCGTTGCCAAGCGAATAATACGGATCGTCGAACCGGGTTGCGACCGGCACGCCGTCTTTCCACTCTAGGCTTGGCGCGGTATTGTGGTTCATGCTCTAACCCCCGGACAACGCAGCATAGGCTGCAAGTCGGGGGAGGCAATGGACAAACGTGACGTCATCGTCATCGGTGGCGGTATTTTCGGTCTGTCCTGTGCCTATGCCTGTGCCGGGCGTGGCCTGTCTGTTCGGCTGGTTGAGGCGGCGCAGATTGCCAGCGGTGCCTCCGGCGGCATCGTCGGGGCGCTGTCGCCGCATGTGCCGGATGCCTGGAACCCGAAGAAAGCGTTTCAGTTTGAGGCCCTGATGATGGCCGAGGGGTTTTGGGCGCGCATCGCAGACCACGGCGACCCGGGCTACCGCCGCAACGGACGGTTAATGCCGATCCTGTCCGAAAACGCATTGATCCATGCAAAGGCGCGCCAACAAAGCGCCCCGGAGCTTTGGCGGGGACACGCGGAATGGCGGGTTTATCCAGCGGATCATGCGCCGGATCTGTTGTCCCCGCAGGCTGCACCCTTTGGCATTGTCCATGATACCCTGGCGGCGCATCTTTTCCCTATCGCCGCCTGTCAGGCATTGGCATCTGCGGCTGTGGCGCGCGGGGTTGAGATTGTCGAGAACTGGCCGGTGGCAGGGGTGTTGCCCGGCCGTGTTGTTGGCCCGTCCGAAATTCAGGCCGATACGATCATTGTTGCCGCCGGTGTGCCGGGGTTTGACCTGGTCGCGCCGGGCAGGGAGATCGGTACGGGGGTCAAAGGCCAATCGGCCCTGCTGGATACAGTGCTGCCCTCAACAAAGCCGACCCTGTTTGCTGACGGGGTGTATGTGGTGCCGCATGGCCAAAGAGGAACGGCTGTTGGCTCCACCTCCGAGAATGACTGGTCAGATCTCGGAACGACGGATGACCTTCTAGAGGAGGTGACGGAACGCGCGCGCAGGCTTTGCCCCGCAATCCGCAATGCCAAAGTTTTGACGCGCTGGGCCGGCTTGCGCCCCAAGGCGCGCCGACGCGACCCGCTGTTGGGACCGGTGCCCGATATGCCTGGCGTGTTGGCTGCCCTTGGTGGGTTCAAGATCGGATTTGGCCTTGCTCCGTTGGTCGGAGAAAAATTGGCTGATTTCGCCGAAGACAAGGCCCCGGATTTGCCGCCCAGCTCTACCTTCGCACACCACGTCGAGGGAATGCTGTAGGGTGGGTTTAAACCCACCCTACCAGATCAACGTTATGTCTCGGCTCTAAGCGCCTGCATCAGACCCTGAAGAAACTCATAGCTTGCCGGGTCTTTTAGACGTCCGCCCTCATCGAAGGCCCCGGATGCCCCTGCTATCATCACCTCAGGCTTGGGCAATACCCGTGCGCCCAGCGGCGTCAGGCAGTGCCGCAGCGAATATTGCGCCCGCTCCCCGCCGGAACGGCCCGCAGCCGAAGACAGGACCGCAACCGGCTTACCTTCAAAAGGACCTTCTCCGGTTCTGCTCAGCCAGTCCAGCGCATTCTTCAGCACACCCGGCAGGGCTTTGTTGTACTCCGGGGTCGAGACCACCACAGCATCAGCCGCTTTGATACCCTCTGACAGCGTCATAACCGCCTGCGGCACACCATCCGAAGCCTCAAGATCACCATCATAAAGCGGGAAACGAATATCCCCCAACTGGAACTCGCAGTCGCCAAAGGCCCTGGCCGCCTCTTTCACCAGCAGCGTGTTCGACGATGCCGCCCGTAGTGAGCCAGAGATGCCAAGAAGGATCGGTTTGTCCGCCATGATGTTCTTTCCATTGCCTGATTTCGCCTTGGTCCCGCTATCTAGCGCGTCTGATCACGCCGACAAGCGCACGATATATTGTGGATAATTTCCGCCAACCATCCACATAATGTGGAATTTCATTGACTCATAGCGGCCAGACCCGGAATCCTGTCCGGTAACCAGAATCACCAGCAGGTCATATGCAGTTTACCAAGCTTCGCCTTCTCGGTTTCAAAAGTTTCGTTGATCCGACGGAACTCATGATCTCACCCGGTCTGACCGGCGTCGTGGGACCGAATGGCTGTGGCAAGTCGAACCTGCTTGAGGCCCTGCGTTGGGTGATGGGTGAAAACCGCGCCAGCGCCATGCGCGGTGGCGGGATGGAGGATGTGATCTTTGCCGGGGCCTCCAGCCGTCCGGCCCGCAACACGGCCGAAGTGACCCTGCATCTGGATAATTCCGACCGTCTGGCACCTGCGGGGTTCAACGATACCGACCAGTTGGAAATCATTCGCCGCATCACCCGCGATGCCGGATCTGCCTATAAGACCAACGGCAAGGATGTCCGTGCCCGTGATGTGCAGATGCTGTTTGCGGATGCCTCCACCGGTGCTCATTCCCCTTCGCTGGTGCGGCAGGGCCAGATCTCGGAACTGATTAACGCCAAACCCAAGGCCCGTCGCCGCATTCTGGAAGAAGCGGCCGGGATCTCGGGCCTGTATCAACGCCGTCACGAGGCGGAGCTGAAGCTGCGCGGGGCAGAGACGAACCTGACCCGGGTCGAAGATGTTCTGGAAAACCTTCAGACCCAATTGAACCAGCTGGCGCGTCAGGCCAAACAGGCCGCCCGCTACCGCGAAATTGCGACCGAGCTGCGCAATTCCGAAGGCTTGCTGCTGTATCGGCGATGGCGCGAGGCAGAGCTTGAAAAGCTCGCTGCTGAAGAGGCCCTGCGCGAGGCACTTAAACTGGCCGCTTCGGCGCAGGGTGAGGCCAGCGCCAAAATGCGCGCCCGGGAAGAGGCGGAAACAAAGGTCCCGCCCCTGCGCGAAGAAGAAGCCATTGCCGCCGCTGTTTTGCAGCGCCTTATGGTCGAGCGCGATACCCTGAAAGATGCCGAAACCCGCGCCCGCGACACGATTGAGGCCCTGAAAGCCCGCATCGCCCAACTGGGGCGTGACAAAGACCGTGAGGCCGGTCTGAACAGCGATGCCGCCGAGATGGTCAAGCAGTTGGATTGGGAAGCTGAGCAGATCGCCAAAGCTTCCGAGGGTCATGACGAAAAACTTGGTCTCGCCAAGGAAGAGGCGACCGCCGCCGCCGCAGCGCTGCAGGAAGAGGAAAGCGAACTCGACAAACTGACCGAGGATGCGGCCCGTCTGGTTGCCCGCCATCAGGCCGCAGAACGCCGCGCCGAGGAAGCCGCCACATCGCTGGCCAAGGCGCAGGAAAACTCTGCACAGACCGAGGCTGCGCGCACCGAAACCGTACAGGAACAAGAAGGCGCAACCGCACGCCTAACCGCTGCGACAGCCGCGCAGGAAGCTGCCGTTGCCGCAGCGGCGACCGCAGAAACCGACCTGACCCAGTCAGAAACCGCCCGCGCCGAAGCTCAGGCCGCCGAGGCGGATGCGCGGGCAGAAATGTCCGAAGCCGACGGTGAAGCGCGCTCTTTGACAGCCGAGGTTTCCGGCCTGGAACGTCTGATCGCACGCGAACAGGGTGATGGCCCGCAAATTCTGGACGAGGTGCGCGCCGCCAAAGGCTACGAAGCCGCCCTTGGAGCGGCCCTGGCCGATGATCTGAAAGCCCCGAAAATTGCCGCTGATGGCGCGTCGGGCTGGGTGGAACTGTCCCCTTATGATACTCTGCGGCCTCTGCCCGGTGGGGCGACGCCCTTGGCGGGACATGTCACCGCCCCCGCCGCGTTGTCACGCCGGTTGGCCGAGGTGGGTCTGATTGATGCCGCAGATGGCCCACGTTTGCAGGACCAGTTGTTGCCCGGACAGCGACTGGTCAGCCATGATGGTGACCTATGGCGCTGGGACGGCTTCCGGGTTGCGGCGGCCGATGCGCCATCATCGGCCGCGATGCGTCTGGAGCAGATGAACCGGCTTGAGGATCTGCGCGCCGCTGCCACGACTGCCGAAGCCACCGCCAGCAAGGCGCGCGAGGCGCATAGCTCTGCCCGTGATCGTCTCGAAGCGGCGCAATCGACCGAACAGACCGCCCGCCAGACCCGGCGTACCGCAGATGAAGCCGCGACCGCAGCAATGCGCGACGTCTCCCGCGCCGAAAACACCGCCGCGTCGCTGGCCACGCGGCTCGAAACACTGAGCAATGCGCTGGCGCGCTCCCGCGAGGATGTCAATGCCGCAGAGCTTGCACAGCGAGAGGCCGCACAGGCAATGGCCGAGTTGGGCGATATCGAAGCCGCCCGCGACGCGGTCGAACAACGCAAGGTCGCCGTTGAAGCGGCGCGTCTGGCCATGATCTCCAAACGAGCGATGTCGGATGAATTGCGCCGTGAGGGCGAGGCGCGTGTGCGCCGATCCCAGGAAATCTCGCGTGAGGTGCAGGGCTGGAAAACGCGGCTGGAAAACGCGGATAAACGCGTTGCTGAACTCGATACCCGCATTACCGAAAGCGAAACAGAATTGACGGCTGCAACCGCTGCACCGGACGAGATCACGGCCAAAACCGAAGCGCTGGCAACCAAGATTGAAGAGGCCGAGACCCGCCGCAAGGCCGCTGCCGATGCACTCGCTGCGGGTGAAACCGCACTTCGCGACGCCGAAGCCGCCGAGCGTGCCACCGAACGCAGCGCAGGCGAAGCACGCGAGGCGCGCGCCCGGGCCGAAGCCATGGCCGAAGCGGCCTCGGAACGCGAAACGGCGGCTGCCGAGCGTATCGAGGAAGAACTAGAGGTTACACCTCAAAAACTGCTCGAAACGCTCGACGCTGATCCGGAAAACATGCCCTCGGCCGAGATGATCGAAAACGACGTCAACCGTCTGCGCCGCCAGCGCGACGCCCTGGGCGCGGTCAACTTGCGCGCCGAAGAAGACAGCCGCGAAGTGCAGGAAGAATTCGACGCGCTATCGACCGAAAAGAACGACCTGGAAGAGGCCATTGCCAAGCTGCGACACGGCATTTCCAGCCTCAATCAGGAAGGCCGCCAGCGGCTGTTGACCGCCTTTGAAGAGGTCAACAGCAATTTCAACAAGCTCTTCAAGACACTGTTTGGCGGCGGGGATGCCAATCTGGTCCTCGTGGAATCCGATGATCCGCTGGAAGCTGGGCTTGAGATTATGTGTCAACCGCCGGGTAAGAAACTCGCCACCCTGTCGCTGCTATCGGGTGGCGAACAGACCCTGACGGCCCTCAGCCTGATCTTTGCGGTATTCCTGGCCAACCCATCACCGATCTGTGTGCTGGACGAGGTCGACGCGCCACTGGATGATGCCAACGTGACCCGTTTCTGCGACCTTCTGGATCAGATGACCCAGGAAACCGACACGCGTTTCCTGATCATCACCCACCATGCCGTCACAATGGCCCGTATGGATCGCCTGTTTGGCGTGACCATGGCAGAACAAGGCGTCAGCCAATTGGTCTCGGTCGACCTGAAACGCGCCGAAGAACTGGTCGCATAAAGCTTCATGCGAAAAACCTGAATCATCCAACGCTGCCTCATGTCTCAGGTATTTCGCAAGACGCCATAACCCAGCCTTCATTGTTCCCAAAATATCCCCGCCGGAGGCATGGCCCCCAAAGGGGCCATTCGCACTTTGCCGGGCCGCTTCAAAGCCCTGATATACAAAAAAAGACGCCCGGCAAAACCGGGCGTCTCAAAACCTATCATCAAGGCCAGGGATCAGTGCAGGCGCGCACCCACATCCTTGATCGCCTCATCAATCAGCTTATTGGCATCATCAGCTTTCAGATTGTCCGCGATGACCTTTTGTGCAGCGCGCACAGCAACATTAACGGCACCATCCTGAACTTCTTTCACCGCCGATTGCTCGGCAGAGGTGATCCGGTCAAGGGCTGCTTGCAGACGACGGGCAACGCTTTCCTCGATCCCCGCCTTGGCCTCTTTTGCAGCATTCTCGGCCTCTGCCTTGGCAGATGTCACGATGCTTTCAGCCTGTTCGGTGATCTCACGCTGCTTGCGCTCATAGCTGGCAAGCAGGGTCTGGGCCTCCTCGCGCAGGGCGCGGGCCTCCTCCAGTTCGCTGCGGATACGCTCCGCACGGGCATCAAGTAAGGAAGCAACCTTGCCCGGAACTTTCAGAAACACCAGCACTGCGATGAACAGCAGAAAGGCGATCAGAACAACAAAGTCTGTGTTGTTGAGGTTAAAGCCGCTTCCGGCCAGCGGCAACAGGGTCGGTGTCATCGCCTTATCCCTTCATGGCCGCGCCGACGGCGGATTTGACAGCGGCCTTGTCGGCCAGCCCCGGGGTTAGTTTGTCGACAATGGCTACAGCAGCGTCATTTGCCACCTCAGCAATGCTGGCGACGGCCCCTTCGCGGATTTCCGCGATCCGGGCCTCAGACTCTGCCGCTTTCGCCGCAATCTCGGCATCGGCCTTGGCTGTGGCGGCGTCCAGAACTTTCTGAATTTCGGCCTTGGCCTCAGCGGCGATACGCTGTGCTTCGGCGCGTGCATCGGCCAGCGCCTTTTCATAGGCTTCCTCGGCCTCTTCCGCCTTCCGCTTCAGATCAGCGGCGGCTTCAAGGTCATTCGCCATTGCTTCATGCCGATCCTCGAGAACCCCGGCAATGCGGGGGATCGCGATGCGGCTTAGCATCAGGTACAGCAGAACTAGTGCTAGCAAGAACCAGAAAATCTGGCTCGGAAAGGTGGAGAATTCCAGCTGTGGCATGCCAGAGGCGTGCTCTGCCGCACCGGCTGCATGCTCCAGCTCTTCACCGTTTTCCATTTTCGTCTCCTTCAGCGGGCCGGTTCAGGACCGGCCCCGGATGCAGCCCGACGGATACGGACTGCAGGAACGATGTGATCAGTCGATGCAACTCAGCTATACATCAGCAGAAGGGCAACGAGGAACGAGAAGATCCCCAGCGCTTCGGCGAATGCGATACCGATGAACATGGTTGCTGTCTGACCAGCAGCGGCAGCCGGGTTGCGCAGGGCACCAGACAGGTAGTTGCCAACAACGGTACCCACACCGATGGCTGCGCCACCCATGCCGATCGAGGCCAGACCGGCACCGATCATTTTACCCATTTGTACGAGTTCGCCTTCCATGACAGTTCTCCTTTGATTGGAATGGCTAAGATTTCAGTGACCGGGGTGCAGTGCGTCGTTCAGATACACAACGGTCAGAATAGTAAAGACGTAGGCCTGGATCACGCTGACCAGCAGCTCAAGCCCATAGACGGCCGTGATCGCCAGGATCGGGGCGAAAGCAAAGATGCCAAGCGCGCCGGCAAACCCGGCGAACACCTTGATCACCGCATGACCTGCCATCATGTTGCCAGCCAAACGAATGGAGTGGCTGACCGGACGTACGAAATAGGAAATCAACTCGATCACCGCCAGAACCGGACGGATCACCAGCGGTGCTTCGGACACCCAGAAAAGTTTCAGGAAGGCCGTACCATTTCTGGCGAAGCCGATCACGGTCACAGCAAAGAAGACCAGCATGGCCAGCACTGCCGTCAGTGCAATATGGCTGGTTGTGGTGAAAGAGTAAGGCAACAGGCCCAGAAGGTTGGCGAAGATGATGAAGATGAAGATAGTAAAGATGTAGGGGAAATATTTCAGCCCCTCCTTACCAGTGATATCCTCGACCATCTTATGGATGAACCCATAGATCGATTCAGCAATCGATTGGGTCCGGGTCGGAACCATGGCCCGGCCACGCGTTCCGACGATCAGCAGAAGGAAAACAGCCAGAAGGGCAATCGCCAGCCAGAGCGTCTGGTTGGTGATCGTGTACCAGTTCACATGCTCGCCACCAAACAAGGGTTTGATAACGAACTGATCCATCGGATGGATGTTGAAACCACCTTCGGCGGCATGTCCAGCGGCTGCTTCGGCTTCGCGATCCATCGCACCGTCCCTTTTATCCTTCGGTCGATTTTGACCGTTCTTCCTGTTTCTGGAAGTCCTGCGCCGTCTGGATCATCACCCGAACTCCGGCAGCAAACCCCAGCAATGCGAACAACATCAGAAGAAAGGGCTGGGTGCCGAAAAGCCGGTCCAGCCCAAATCCGATGCCCAAGCCCATGGCCATGCCGACCACCAGCTCTGCCACCATGCGCCAGGCCAGCCCGGCACTTGTGTATTTGTTGGGCGCGACTGGCTTGGGTGCCTTCTCGGCCTGGATGGCCTCAAGGCGCTTTCCCAGCGCGTCCAATCTGTCTCCGTCCGGGTGTTTGGCCATTTCGGGACCTTCTCCGGGTCGTGTGACGTTGCCACGAAGCTAGGCTTGGCTCGCTTGGGTGTCAAGCAGATGAGTGGGTGTCTGGATTGGATTTAAAGTGCTGTAATTAAATAGTTTTTGTGGCGCAGTCAAATTTCCGCATTCTTGCGGTTGTCTACGGTCACAAAACTCATTTCATTTAACCAAATGGTTGATGATTCATCAGTGCCCCCCTAAAGCACCGGTATGACTTGTGCTCAGGACGCCAAACTTGACCGCACCTTCGCGGCTCTTGCTGACCCCACCCGCCGCCGCATCGTGCGTCGCCTGTTGCAGGGCGATGCGACAGTGACGGACCTTGCCGAACCTTTCGATATGTCCCTTGCTGCGGTGTCCAAGCATATCGCGACCCTGACCCAGGCCGGACTGATCACCCAGCGGCGCGAGGGTCGAACCAAGTGGTGCCAGCTTGAGGCTGACAGCCTGCATGAGGCGTCCATTTGGATGACGGCGTTTGGCAACGCCTCGCAACAGGATTTTGACCGGCTTGAGCAGACGTTACAGCAGCTTGGCCTTGTCGAAGAGGATCACTGATCAGGTGTTAAGACCATATAGAGATCCAGCGGCTCGTCGAAGTCGCATCTGATCTGTATGGCCAGAACTAAATTACTGTGAGTTCTACGCCACAAGCGATGATTGCGCCTCACTATGCAGGCATCCACCTCAAGGTACCCTAGCCTATGTTGCAGCAGTTCGTAGATGTTGTTCTCTCTGATCTGGGGGATGGCCTCACGTGATGCCAACAAACTTGCAGTGATGCGTGCGCTTAAGTCCTCAACCGTGATCTTTAGTTGCTCACCGTGATATGAAAGCTGAAGTTTCAGCGTATTGTCTTCGATTGAATATTTCAGGTGGCTTGTGTCCAGTGATTCACCCTCGTTGATCGGGCGTGCTGATTGTTCGCGCAGCACAGACATCATATCAACGGCAGACGGGACGGGCTTATCAATAACCATCCACTCTTCGTCATCACTCTCCCAGTTGACCTGCTCAAGTGTTTGGCGCAGAGGCCAGACGCTTTCTTCCTTGCCTGTGTCAATTGATTGCGAGATCAGGACTTGATCAACCTGTTGCATGTAGTAGCTGCCGTGATTGTACGACAGGCTGCGCATCAGAAAAAGATGGGTATCATTGATGCCGACAACCTGATCTGTAACAGAGACCATATGAGGCGGTGTTGCAAAAGCGAGAGTGGGCAGCATTAATATCAGGCTAAGAAGGTATTTCATGGGTCGCTCCCTTTAGGAATTGGTCAAAAGCGTCAGGCGACGCAAATGGCCGATCTGCAAGATAGTTACGTTTGCTAACACCCCGGCCGGGTTCAATGATAAGCGGATCATGCATTAGCTGTCGGTTGGCGATTGAGCCGGCTAGTCGACTTTGCACGCCCGTCAACTGTCCTTCTGCCCGATTTTTGGCTCGGTTCCCGCCAGCAGTCGTTGGATATTCGCGCGGTGCCGCCAAAGGGCCAGAAGGGCCATTAAAACGGTCGGAATGATCGCGTCCATTCGGCCAAAGATGGCCAGCCAAAGCGGCAGCGATATCGCCGCGCCCATCCCCGCGACCGAGGAAATCCGGGTGGCCAAGGCCAGCGCCAGCCAGGTCGCGCAGGCAGCCAGACACGCCCAGAAATTCAGCGCCAGCGCGATCCCCAGAAAGGTCGCGATCCCCTTGCCACCGCGAAAATTCAGCCAGACCGGGTAGCAATGCCCAACAAAGGCAGCAAGGCCCGCCCAGGGCGCGAAGCTAGGGCCGAACAGTGCCCCTGCGATCAGCGCGGCCACGCCTCCCTTGCTGGCATCCAGCACCACAGTGGCCAAAGCCGCCGGTTTATTGCCGGTGCGCAGCACATTGGTGGCCCCGATATTGCCTGAGCCGATCTGGCGCAGATCGCCCAGGCCCAGAAGCCGGGTGATCACCAGACCAAAGGGGATCGAGCCCAAAAAATAGCCCAGAGCCAAAGACGCCAGAAAACTCATGCTGAAAACACCTCTATCCCGCCAACGCAGGTTTTCAGCACCTTACCCTGCATCCGCTGCAGATCAAAGGGGGTGTTTTTGGATTTGGAGTGCAGATCAGCCCGGTTCAGCACAAATGGCGCATCCGGGTCGAACAGGATCAGGTCGGCGGGCGCACCAACCTCGATCCGTCCGCTCGGCAGGCCCAGCAGCTTTGCCGGGTTCAGGCTGAGGGCACGGAACAGGCCGGGCAGATCAATCTGACCGGCATGAACCAAACGCAGGGCCGCAGGCAGCAGGGTTTCCAGCGCAACAGCCCCGCTGGCAGCACCTTCGAAGGGCAGGCGTTTGCTTTCTTCGTCCTGCGGGGTATGCATGGAGCTGATCAGATCAATCTCGCCGTCGGCCAGGGCCTGAACCACGGCTAGCCGATCCTCCTCGCCCCTGAGCGGCGGTTTGACCTTGAAGAAGGTGCGATAGTCGCCAATGTCGAATTCGTTCAGCGTCAGGTGATGGATCGACGTGCCCGCCGTCACCGGCAGCCCGGCGGCTTTGGCGCGCCGAAGCGGCTCCAATCCCGCCGCGCAGGTGATCTGATCCGCATGGTACCGACAGCCGGTTGCCTCAACCAGCGCAAGATCCCGCTCCAGCCCCATCCGCTCGGCCAGCGGTGACACACCCGGCAGGCCCAGTTTGGAGGCAAACACGCCCGAGGTTATGCACGCCCCCGCCGACAATCCCGGTTCTTGCGGATGGGCCACAATCAACGCACCCAGCCCGGCGGCGTAGGTCATGGCGCGAGACAGCACCTTGGTGTCGCGCACCGGCCGGTCAGCGTCCGAGAACGCCACCGCACCTGCATCCTTCAAAAAGCCGATCTCGGTCATCTCACGCCCGTCGCGCCCCTTGGTCAGGGCGGCTATCGGCAGGACATTGACCGGGGCACTTTCCGCAGCCCGGCGCAGATGGAATTCAAGGATCTCGGGCGTATCCATCACCGGCGTGGTATCGGGCCGCGTCACCATCGTGGTAACGCCGCCCGCAGCAGCGGCCATCCCGGCGGTGCGAAAGCTCTCCTTATGGCGCTCCCCCGGTTCACAGACCTTTACGCCGATATCAATGATGCCGGGGGCGAGGCATTTGCCGTGGCAGTCGATGACATTGCCGGTTGGTGTTTCATCCGGGGGCAGAATGTTGGTGATGATGCCATCTGCGATACGCAGATGGCCTTTTGCCAAGGTGCCTGACGCAGGGTCGATGATGCGCGCATTGGTGAGCAATAAAGTCATCTTCAAAATAATTCCGCCGTTTCAGGATCAAGCCCACGAATTCGGTTATGGAAGACACGATAGAGGCCATCCATGTTTTCGATCAGCCATTCGTGCTGATCCTTCCATGTCGCTTTTTCGGAAACGTCAGTGAAATCCTTTTGTATGAAGATTCGTCGGTCCTTGGCCGCAGCATCATACCATTGCAATTCATGGCCGAATTCTTCTTCGATTCGATCTTTCTCGATCATTAGCAGGTTGAAGTAACCACTTGCGGAAATACCGGTAAGATAGACCTCGGCTCTTGCCCAATTTTCGCGGCTATTGATTGACGTGTTAAGCGAAACGCCAGTTTTCCCGATGCTATGGACAAGCCAACTTTGTGGTTGTGGTGAAACTGGTCGAACCGAGGTTTTCCAATGTGCCAGTCGTTCTTCAAAGGCGGTCCAGTATTCAATCAACATCTGGCGGTGCGGTGACAGATCGGCTTCGAGGGTTTTGGCGCTGCGCGAGACTTGCTTTGACCAGTCATTGGGCTTGACGATTACATTGAAGCGAGGGGCCGGCAGACTTTCCCCGATACGCCAGACCTCCATTGAGACGGCAAAAAAACGCATATCTTCGCTGGAAATTGCATTCAGCCAATCAAGGGCCGCGCGGTGTTCTTCCCGTATCTCTTCGCCGATCAGGATCAGGGTTTTGGCGTTAAGTCCGCTGGCATAGGTAATCAGTTTTCCCAAATGATCGTGGTCCGACTTCCCAAACTGGTTCTCAATCAAAACATGTTCGCCTTCCGGGCTGGTGGTGTCACGGCATAGGATATCAGCCCGGAACGGACCGTTGTTTACTTCGATGGCCTCAAGTTCGAAACCTTCTTCGCCAAAACCAAGTGTATCGGCGAGAAGTGAAAGGTTATTTTGTTTTGCAAGCCACGGCGTGAAGTCGCGCGCTTCGTCAGGCCAGATGTCACGGACGCGTCCAACCTTTTCAAGGCGTCCGAGTTTAGGCATTTTGATCACCTTTCAGGTTCCGCGCCAGCAAATCCATACACGCCATCCGTACCGCAACGCCCATTTCAACCTGTTCCTGAATGACGCTGACATTGATGTCGTCGGCGATGGTGCCGTCGATCTCGACTCCGCGGTTCATCGGGCCGGGATGCATGACTATGGCGTCGGGGCGGGCATGGGCGAGTTTTTCGGCGTCGAGGCCGAAGCGGTGGTAGTATTCCCGTTCGGACGGGATGAAGCCGCCATCCATGCGTTCCTTTTGCAGGCGCAGCATCATGACGACATCGGCGTCTTTCAGACCCTCCTCCATGTCATCGGTAACCTCAGAGACAAACTGATCCACGCCAGCGGGCATCAGGGTGCGGGGGCCGACCAGACGGACACGGTTTTCCATCAGGCCCAGCAGGATCATATTGGATCGCGCCACCCGTGAATGGGCAATGTCGCCACAGATCGCGACGGTCAGCCGGTGCAGCCGTCCCTTGGCGCGGCGGATGGTCAGGGCGTCCAGCAAGGCCTGGGTCGGATGCTCATGCCGCCCATCGCCCGCATTCAGCACCGCGCAATTGACCTTGGAGGCCAGCAGGTTCACAGCGCCGGACTGCGGATGCCGCACCACCAGCAGATCAGGATGCATCGCGTTCAGGGTCAGGGCGGTATCAATCAGCGTCTCGCCCTTCTTGATCGAGCTTGCCTGCATCGCCATCGACAGCACATCCGCACCCAGCCGCTTGCCCGCCAGCTCGAAGCTTGCCTGCGTGCGGGTCGAGTTTTCGAAGAACATATTGACCTGCGTCAGCCCGTCCAGCACCTGCCGGTGCTTGTTCGGCTGCCGGTTCAGGTCGACATAGGTTTCGGCCAGATCAAGAATGGTGGTGATATCGACGGGGCTGAGGCCTTCGATCCCCAAAAGGTGGCGGTGCTGAAACAAGCGCGGTCTCCCCGGTGCCGATTGGCGGCGTTATAGCAGACCAGCCGTGGGTAACAATCCCTTGGACGCGCTGTGGGTCCGGCATAGGATAGGGCATGACGAATCCTGTCCACATCCAAGATCAACACGACCTGCTGGCCGCTTTGGCCTGGCAGATCGAACTGGGCGCGGATGAGGCAATCCTGGATACCCCGGTGGATCGCTATGCGTTGGGAGCGGCCCCGGCCAAGGCACCCCAACCCGCCAAGCCCCCCCCGGCAGAGGCTGCTCCGCCCGTTGATCCGGGCGAGACGACCGCGGCGTTGGCGGCAGGATGTGCGGATCTGGACGCGCTGAAAGCGGCAATGGCGGGTTTTGAGGGCTGCGCTTTAAAGCAGGGCGCGCGCAATCTGGTGTTTGCAGACGGGGTGCGCGGGGCGCGGGTCATGATTGTTGGAGAAGCGCCGGGCCGGGAAGAGGATCGGCAGGGCCTGCCCTTTGTCGGGCCATCGGGGCAGTTGCTGGACAAGATGTTCGCTGCGATCGGCCTGAGCCGTCAGGCAGAGGACCCCAAGCAAGGCATCTACATCACCAACACCTTGCCATGGCGTCCCCCGCAGAACCGCGATCCTTCGACGGATGAACTGGCGATGATGTTGCCCTTTTTGCACCGTCATATCGAACTGGCCGCCCCGGACATTCTGGTCACCATGGGCAATCCGTCCACCAAGACCCTGCTAAAGACAAATACCGGCATTACCCGGATGCGCGGCAAATGGGCCGAGGTGATGGGCATTCCGACCCTGCCGATGTTTCACCCTGCCGCTCTGTTGCGCGGGCCGGAGAAAAAGCGCGAGGCCTGGGCGGATTTGCTGGCGTTGAAGGCAAGGCTGTCCTGAGAGGGTGCAAATGAAAATCTTCGCATTCTCCGACCTTCACCATTCCCGATTCCGCGCTGAGGCGCTGGTTGCGGCCAGTCAGGAAGCCGATCTTGTCATCGGGGCCGGGGATTTTTGCAATATGCGTCAGAACCTGCCTGGTGCCGCGTTTTTGCTGACAGGGATCAAGGTGCCTTTTGTGCTGGTACCAGGGAACGCCGAAAGCGCGGATGAATTGCGCGACGCCGCGCATCAGGGATGGACCGTCCTGCATGGTGAGGCGGCAGAGATTGACGGACTGCGCTTGTTTGGTCTGGGCTATGGCATCCCGGTCACGCCGTTTGGCGAGTGGTCCTGCGATATGACCGAAGAGGCCGCGTCAAAGGTTCTGGATGGCTGCGAAGCGGTTGATATCCTGATCACGCATGCCCCGCCGAAAGGTGTTGCGGACCTGACCTCATCTGGCCAGTCTGTCGGCTCACTCGCTATCCAAAGAGCGATTGCGCGGCTTCAGCCCCGGTTGGCAGTCTGCGGCCATATCCACGACAGTTGGGGGCGGACCGGTCAGATCGGAACCACAAAAGTTGTCAATTTGGGTCCCGGCGGCCACTGGTTCGATCTATAATAGGATGCAGCCGTGCGTCGTGAGGGCTATAGCGACTCTTTCGACAGAGTGTATTTTTGTATCAGGAGGGGATTTTGAACGCAGAACTCAGTGAACCGCTGGGTGTTGGAAAGCTCTTGGGTGACACGATCAAACTGATCTTCACCAAAGGGTGGTGGCTGATGCCATTGGCGATGCTTGTGACCGTCCCCGCCGCTTTGCTGAGCAGCTATCTTGTGATCACCATTTTTTCTTACCCGCAACGCTTCGACAGCCTGGCAAGCATCTATATCGCTTCGCTTGCTCCGATTCTCGTTCAGTTGGTGATCTACTTTCTTGCATCGGCTCTGCTAACATTTGCAGCCTATGACGCGGTCCTCAGCAGAAGAATTCGGATCGGGTACTACATCGGCCAGGCGTTGCGCTACGGCCCGCCCATCATTCTGCTAAGCTTGCTGACGAGTGTGTTGATCGGCGCAGGCTTGATCCTGGTGATCGTGCCCGGCCTCTATCTTGCCGCCTGCTTCTATGTGCTTGTTCCGGCCATTATGATAGAGCAGGCAGGCTTTAGCGGCATGGGGCGGTCGCTTGATCTCACCAATGGGTATCGATTTTCGATTGTCGGACTGGTTTTAAAGCGTTTCGGGATAAACCTGAGACAAAGGATTACCCCGAAACGCAGTGATCAACCTATAGGGTGTACGCGTTTCGATTTTTTGTGATGTCTCAAGGTAAACTCGAAACGCTTTAGGGCCTGTGGACATTCGGGATTCCCATTTGGTTTGAGTTCTGATTCAACCTTCCAAAAGAGGAGGTTTGAATGGACCCGAGCAGATTTGTTCTCACGGATCGCCAGTGGCGTGCGATTGAGCCTTTGTGTCCCGGCGGTTTGACCGCTCCGGGGCGCACTGGGACCGATACCCGGTTGTTTCTGGAGGCGGTGCTTTGGATCGTGCGAACCGATGCGCCGTGGCGCGACCTGCCGCCGGAGTTCGGGAACTGGAACAGCACCTTCCGCCGGTTCCGAAGATGGGTTCAGGCCGATGTTTTCAAAAGGATATTTGACACCCTCAGCGATGAACCCGACATGGAATACGCCATGATCGACGCGACGATTGTCAAAGTCCATCGCCACGGAATGGGCGCAAAAGG
>NZ_JBTLNE010000011.1:0-74175 GCF_054457435.1 Halovulum sp. GXIMD14793
TTCTTTGATCATCCCAATGATTTGGACTTCCGTGAAACGGCTCTTTCGCATTCGTTTGCTCCTTCAAAAGGTTGAGCAAACTCTACATCAGAACGAGGGAAGTTTCGGGGGGCAGGTCATGGAACCGTCGATGCTGGCCCCGGTCCTGGCCCAACCCTCCCTGCCACTCGACGCCCCGGATCAGGTCGAAAGCCCCGCAGACGAACTGGCCGCCATACGCCAGCGGCTAGAGCAAGACGACCTGACGGTTCTGGCCTATCGGTTCGAGGGCGATCAGTTCTGCCAGGCACAGCGCTTTGCCGCCTATTCCGAGGCCCTGGGCGACCGGTTTGACGGGCGGGTGCTGCCCGACAGTGCCGCAAACCCCAACCCACCGCCATTCTTTGCCAAACACGTCCCAACCCCGCATAGCGTTGTCACTGCCCACCTGATCGACGAAGACGGGCAACCCACGCTGACCGCACGTGATGAAATTCTGGCGTTCTTCAGGCTTCGGTTGATTGATCAACGGACGAGCCTATGAGCCGGGACCGAAGCATTCAAGTTATAAGATGAATAGTCAGCTACGCTCTGGTTGCGCTGCGGGATGATCGCAGAACGCTCACATCTAACGCCATGCACACTAGAACGCCCAAAAACACCGTTGCTATTCTATTAGTACTCGCAGGGCCTTTGCGCTAATACTGCGCTATGAAGACATGCGGCTGTTGATACGTTGAAGCTCCGATCAGTAGACGAAGCCAGCCTTGGTCAGAATTGACAGCTATGTCTGAGAAGGCTCCACTAGTGGAACCGGCAGGCCACTTTCTTCCCAGTCATATTGACTCCAATGCTTTTTCCGAACGCCATCATCACAACGATATTTTAAGCCGGGCAGTTCCACGGATCCATCAACCCAACAATTCTGGTGATTGAGCGCGGCAATCGCGTACACTGGAACCAATAAAAACAGCGCGAGCACGGCATCGATTTTGGCGTTTTTAACAGCCTCTTCACGAATTTTGGGGTCCCAGATGAAGCCGCGGGCTAGCCAATAGATGGTCAAAGCAACGCAAGCGATGCCAGCAATCAACAATAGCATCAGAATTAACAAAAGCGCCTGCAAACCCGATACCCATTCCGAAATGCCAATATGTCATACACCGCGATCACCGCGGCGTCATCCGGTAGACTTTGGCTCAGACCAGCCATTCATCGCTTGTCCATTGAAGCCGGCATAGGTCCGGCAGTCGAACACCCCAAAAACCAGTCCCGTCAGATCAGACCCGCCGTTCCACCATCATTTTCTTGATCTCGGCAATCGCCTTGGCCGGGTTCAGGCCCTTGGGGCAGGTCCGGGCGCAGTTCATGATGGTGTGGCAGCGATAGAGTTTGAACGGGTCTTCCAGATCGTCCAGACGCTCCCCTTTGGCCTCGTCCCGGCTGTCGATGATCCAGCGATAGGCATGCAGCAGGGCGGCTGGTCCCAGGTAGCGGTCGCCGTTCCACCAATAGCTGGGGCAGGAGGTTGAGCAGGACGCGCACATTACGCATTCATAAAGACCGTCCAGTTTCTTGCGATCCTCAATCGACTGGCGCCATTCCTTGGCGGGGCGGTTAGTCTTGGTTTCCAGCCATGGCATGATGGAGGCATGCTGCGCATAGAAATGCGTCAGGTCCGGCACCAGATCCTTGACCACCGGCATATGCGGCAGGGGGTAGATTTTTATATCACCCTCGATCTCATCCAGCCCCCAGATACAGGCCAGCGTGTTGATCCCGTCGATATTCATCGCGCAAGAGCCGCAGATCCCCTCCCGGCAGGAACGACGGAATGTCAGGGTCGGGTCGATCTCATTCTTGATCTTGATCAGCGCATCCAGAACCATCGGGCCGCAGCTGCCCATATCGACGAAATATGTATCCAGCCGCGGATTGGCCCCGCCATCGGGATCATAGCGATAGATGCGGAACGTCCGCAGATTGGTTGCGCCGTCCGGCTTGGGCCAGGTTTTGCCCACCACAATGCGGGAGTTTTTTGGCAGGGTCAGTTCAACCATGTCAGGTCCTTTGTTACGCGTCTTGGCGGTTTATCGCTGTGCCAGGTACTGGGTCAGCGTGCCACCTTTCTGAATAAATATCAGGGCAGCGCGCTTGTCGGCATCAGACAGCTTGTCCCACTGGGCTTTTTCCGCCTTGGTCAGTGAAATTGCAGAGTCCTGAACCACGGGGTCTGTGTTCACTCTGCCCGTGCTGATCATGCAGCGCTCAAACTCTTCCGACGGGTCGATATCGCGCACAAAGCCATTGATGCGCGTCACAACCACGAAAGCATCATCTTGGGCGCGTTCCAGCGATTGATTGGCACTTTTCAGATTGGCCGACGCCGTATTGTAGCAGGCGCGCTCTTTCTCGGATTTGAAGGACGGGCCGGTTTGGGGTTCGTCGCAAGCCGCCAGAAAAACCGGGGCCATAACAGAGATTGCAAGCAGTCGTTTCATTGCACGCCCCTCAGCTGTTCACAAATTGGGTCAACGTTCCGCCATTCTTGATGAACGCAATGGCATCGCGCTTGGCCGCGTCAGTCAGGAACGACCAGATATTCTTGCGCTCGTTGGCGGTCAGGGTCGCGGGCGGTGCAATATCACCACTTGCGGCCACCACAGGTTCAGCTGGGTCTGCCGGCTTGGCAGCGCCATTGGTCGCGGTCTCGTCACACGCGACAAGGCTGAACGCAGCACATATCAAAAGAACACGCGTTTTCATTTCGATGTCTCCCTATTCATCAGGCTTAAGTTACTGTCAGTTCACAGCTTCGCAAAAAACCCAAAGGTCATCCACTATTTATACCACAGACCCATCTCAGACAGTTTCTCGCGGAGCACCGGAGAGTTCATCCAGTTATAGGTCTCTTTGGATGTTATCGCACGTATCTCTGCCCAGCCCTCCCCAAGAAAGCTGTGATTGTAGGACTGTTCGCGGGCGAAAATGCTGCAGTATTCCGGGTCAGTAATGATTTCGCGAGCGATCATCAGAATATCCTCGTTCACGTTGAGGAATAGATTTGACAAAAAGAAATAGTGTGTAGCAACCTGCGAAAATGCAAAATCAGTGCGGTAGACTGATCCGTCGCCATCAAGTTGCGCCATGACAATCGGAAGGCAAATCTGATCCAACCAAGGATAGAGGCTCCTCGAATCGACAACCTCAGGCGTGCTTTCCGATATTTCATGGATAGCCTTGCGATAAAGCTCATGAAATCGACCGGCCGAACTATAGTAAAAGCAGCCACCATTAAAATATGGGTAGTAGAGTTCGCTTTCAGGGCCGTACCTTTCCTGGTACCAGCCGTTGGTTTCCACGCCCATCTTTGCGTAAAGCGCATCCCACCAAGCTTTGCGCGTCTGGCATTTCATCTGTTTCCCTGGCCAGACAAATCCCGCACGCCGCGCCGTTGGGCGGTCGAAATCGACCCGAACATTTGCGATATCGTCGAAAAAGATGTGATCGCTGTCAAAAAACACAAAGGGTTCATCCGGTGGCAAAGCTGACAGTGCGTAAATCTTGTTGGAATGCGGATAGCGGCTACCGAAGCGCTCGTTCTTGAAGTTGACCACATGGCACCCAAGATCGCGGAGTTTGTCGGCGACTTCGCCGTCCGCCATGTTGGGATTCGTTCTCCAGAAACCGGAGTTTTCCGGCGTACAGACATATACCCCGATATCATCGCCGCTATAAAATTTGCGCAGCGATTTTACCAGCAGCAGGGATTCGTATTCTAGCCTGCCTGGCTGGGCAATCATGTATATGTTGAATTTCATACGTGCCTTTTCCTTAACATAGTGCAGCGTGCTCAATACACTCGCGCCTTCGGTGCAATCTTCTTTAGATCGATACCGCCCTGGTCCTCTGTGGTCAGGGGGTCAAGATGAACATCGCGGTAGCTGAGTGTGACCTTATTGTCATCGCTGACGACCGCCAGCGTGTGCTTGCGCCAGTTCTTGTCATCGCGGTCGGGATGATCTTCTTGCGCATGCGCACCGCGGCTTTCCTTGCGGGCCTCTGCTGAATAGATCGTTGTCAGGGCGTTCGGCATCAGGTTGTCGAGTTCCAGCGTCTCCATCAGGTCAGAGTTCCAAATCAGTGACCGGTCGGTGACCTTGATATCGGCCATCTCTGCAGCAACCTTGTCCATCTTGCCGACGCCCTCTTTCAGCGTCTTGTCGGTGCGGAAGACTGCAGCGTCTTCCTGCATGGTGCGCTGCATCTTCAGGCGCAGATCAGCGGTCGGCATCTGGCCATCGGCGTAGCGAATGCGTTCAAACCGGTCCATCGCCTGCTCGACCGATGCTTCGTTCAGCGGACGGTTCGGCTCGTTCGGGTCCACAACCTCGCCCGCCTTGATGGCGGCGGCGCGGCCAAACACCACCAGATCGATCAACGAGTTTGACCCCAGACGGTTCGCCCCATGGACCGAGGCACAGCCCGCCTCGCCCACAGCCATCAGGCCGGGCTGAATACGGTCATGATCCGTGGCGGTCGGGTTCAGCACCTCGCCCCAATAATTGGTGGGGATACCGCCCATGTTGTAATGTACGGTGGGCAGAACCGGGATCGGTTGCTTGGTGACATCGACACCGGCAAAAATCTTTGCGCTTTCCGAAATGCCCGGCAGGCGTTCAGCCAGCGCTTCTGCCGGCAGGTGATCAAGATGCAGGAAGATGTGGTCCTTCTCGGCGCCAACACCACGCCCTTCGCGGATTTCCATTGTCATGCAGCGGCTGACCACATCGCGCGACGCCAGATCCTTGTAGGTCGGCGCGTAGCGCTCCATGAACCGTTCGCCTTCGGAGTTGGTCAGATAGCCCCCCTCCCCGCGCGCGCCCTCGGTGATCAGACAGCCAGCGCCATAGATCCCGGTGGGGTGGAACTGCACGAATTCCATGTCCTGCAATGGCAGGCCCTGACGCGCGATCATGCCGCCACCGTCGCCGGTACAGGTATGGGCAGAGGTCGCGCTGAAATAGGCCCGGCCATAGCCACCGGTGGCCAGAACCACCATCTTGGCGTTGAACCGGTGGATTGTGCCGTCATCCAGCTTCCACGCGATGACACCCTGACAGACACCATCCTCGGTCATGATCAGATCGGTGGCGAAATACTCGATATAGAATTCCGCGTTGTTCTTCAGGCTTTGGCCATAAAGCGTGTGCAAAATCGCGTGACCGGTCCGGTCCGCCGCTGCACAGGTGCGCTGCACTGGGGGGCCTTCGCCGAATTCGGTTGTATGCCCGCCGAAGGGACGCTGATAGATCTTGCCCTCTTCGGTGCGGCTGAATGGCACGCCGTAGTGTTCCAGCTCATAGACGGCTTTTGGTGCCTCACGCGCCAGATACTCCATCGCATCGGTATCGCCCAGCCAGTCCGAGCCTTTGACTGTGTCGTACAAATGCCACTGCCAGTTGTCAGGACCCATATTGCTCAGGCTGGCCGCGATCCCGCCTTGTGCGGCAACGGTGTGGGATCGCGTCGGAAAGACCTTGGTGACACAGGCTGTGCGCAGCCCCTGTTCAACCATGCCGAGGGTTGCCCGCAAGCCTGCGCCACCGGCGCCAACAACGACAACGTCATAGGTGTGGTCAATATATTCGTAAGCCGACATGTAAGCTCCGATCAGGCCGTAAAGGCGATTTTGGCGACGGCGAAGACACCGGTCAGTGCCAGCGCCCAGGTCAGGATGGTATTGGCCAGCAACAGGCCGGTGCGCATGGCTGTGCCATGCACGTAGTCTTCGATGACCACCTGTAAACCCATCTGCAAATGGTAAAAGGCGGTCAACAGAAACAGGATCGCCACAATGGCATTCCAGGGGTTCGCATAGGTTGCGCGGACAGCCTCATATTCGCCGCCAAGCGCCCCTGCGAAGGTAAAAATAAACAGCAGCGTCAGCGGCACCAGCGCCACGGAGGTGACCCGCTGAACCCAGAAGTGATGCGTGCCGTCCTTGGCCGAACCAAGACCCGAAACACGGGCGCGATCAGTGCGGAAATCCATACTCTGCCCCTTTCTCAGAACGCGACAATCAATGTGATCACGGTCAGCACGACCGAAGCCGCCAGCACCACAACCCCGGATTTCGAGACCGAGGCCAGCTCAAAGCCGCGACCCGTATCCCAATAGAGATGTCGAATGCCGTTGCAGAAGTGATACCAAAGCGCCCAGAGCGAGCCGATCATCACCAGCCCACCAATCCAGGAATTCAGCAGCCCGTCCACCAGTGCAAAATGCTCGGCCCCGGTAGAGGCCGCAAGGAACCACCACACGATCAGAAGCGCCGCCAGCGTAAGGCCGACACCGGTGATGCGATGCAGGATGGACAATGTGCCGGTATAGGATTGATTGAACACCGTCAGATGCGGCGAAAGCGGGCGATTGCCCCGATTGACGTCTGCCATGCGGTACCTCTTTTGTGGTCCGACCCAGTGGAACAGGTTTGGGTTAACGCAAACCTGATCGGAATGGAACCAAAGTCCTAGCTGTTTGCGTCGGTTTTAGGCCCTCAGAACCGAGAATGATAGGCGAAACCGCTTTTGTGATCACAAGTGAGGACTTATTCGGGATCAAGCAGCGCATCGAGGTCCAATCCCAGCCTTGAGCAACCCTGTCTCTGGCCATGTCAGGGCGATGTCAAAACCTGAGGCGCTTCCTCAGCCTAGAGAACCATGACCCTTTAGTCTCGAACCGCTCCATGAACTCTTGCGGCGTACCATAAGCTTCATTCTGTGTGTTCAATCGCGCGGAAAAGCTTACCGCATCGAATGGTTTCTTAAGAATTTCGTTGGTCTGCGGATCGTACGCATCAAATCCACCCTCATTTAAAACCTTCGCGATGACCTCTCCGCAGAAGTCGTAGTATGGTGGCGATCGAAAATAGTTGATATTGATCCAAGCGAAGGCGTTTGCGCCCGGATATTCGTAATCCAGATCGTCCTCCGCATCCTCATTCTCCCCAGCAAAATCGCCGACCGGGCCGTCGTCTATTCCTGGCTTCTCGAACCAGAACTGGTTTTCGGTCAGCGTGCAGTGTTCCAATTCCGCCAGTACCGTTCTGAGGCCTGTTTCTGCTTCTTGTTTTGTCTCGTTCTCTCTTGGAAGAAACTCCAGATCATAGCTCACAACCAATACTCCTGTTTGTTCGCGCAAATGCGCATCTTAACCAGCCACGAGGCCGACAACGACTTTAGTAGCTGATCACCTTTATGCCAAAGCGGCCTATTCCATCTGAGCACAATCAGTCTCGTGCTCACTCAAACGAGAGCGGGCTCATCGCGGCACCAGCGCCAAGAAATCCAGGTCCAGCAGCACCTCGGGTAGGTATTTGCCATCTGCGCCGCGCAGCTGGCCCGCCGTTCCGCGGGCCTTTGTCGCCACAAGCCGCATGCGGAGCGCACCGGTGTCTGGATCGGCGGTTTCGGCTTTGTCCAGAATTTCAGACCAGGCGAACACAGTGTCACCCGCAAAGCAGGGGTTCGCATGGGCGCCGGCGTTTATGCCGACGATCAGCGGCGCATTAGTCAGGCCGTTGCCCGAAAGCGCACGCGCCATTGAGATCACGTGCCCCCCATAGATCAGGCGTTTGCCATCCTCGCGCAGTGTTGCGTCGAAATGCACTTTGGCAGTGTTTTGCCACAGGCGTGTGGCCATCATGTGTTCGGCTTCTTCGATGGTGACGCCATCAACGTGGTCGATTACCTCGCCCAGCTCAAAACCATCCCAGCGATGTGGACTGCCGGATGCGGCGAAGTCATAGGCTGCGAAATTCAGACCTTCGGGCAGGGCCAGGGCCTCTGGCGCGACGACCTCGGCCAACTGGGGCACGACCGCCTGAGGCGCGGGCGCATCTGCATTGCGCTTGCGCACCATCACCCAACGGCAGAATTCCAGCACCGTTTCCTGCCGCTGGTTCACACCGGTGGTGCGCACCCAGACGATACCGGTTTTGCCATTGGAGTTTTGTTTCAGCCCAATCACCTCGGACGATGAAGACAAGGTGTCACCGGGATAAACCGGGTTCAAAAACCGCGCCTCGGCATAGCCCAGATTGGCCACCGCATTGATCGAGATATCAGGCACCGATTTTCCGAACACGATGTGAAAGGTGATCAGATCATCCACCGGGCTGCGCGGAAACCCGCAGGCGCGGGCAAACTCGTCCGATGACTGAAAGGCAAAGCGGCTGGGATACAGCGCCTGATAAAGAGCCTTGTCGCCTTCGGTCACTGTGCGCGGTGTGGCATGGGCGATCTTCTGCCCAAGTGTGTAATCCTCGAAAAAGCGGCCCGGATCGGTTTTGCTCATTGCTGGCCCAGTTTGATGTCAGGGGAATATGTGCCGTCAGCGTCCTTGGTCACGGCCTGTGCGCAGCGCATCACACCGCGCGCCGCGTCAAAGGTGTATTTTGGCTCTCCATACAGGGTCCAGCCGTTTGACAGCGCCTCGGACACCTTATGGCAGAAGGCCGCTGTGTCATCTTCGGTCAGCAGGCGATAAAGCTTCATTTACCCTCCGAACGGCCAGTAGCCCAGCCAGTTATGGATGAACGCGATAACGGCAAAGACAACCGCCGAAATCACAAGCAATCTGATATCCCCTGCAGCCGGTCCCGGCGCGGGGCGATCCCAAACCGGTTCGCGCGCATTGATCAGCACGATCTCGGCCAGGGCCCAGGCCCCTATGGTGGCAAACAGAATGACCGAGGACAGATCGCCGTTCACCAAAAGATGCGCTGCTGCCCAGACCATAACACCGGTCAGCATCGGGTGGCGCAGCCAGCTGCGCATCCTGCCTTTTGAGCTGCCCATTCCCATCAGGATAACAGCTATCACCATCAGCAGATTGTTCAGATGTGTCCCCCAGGAGGGCGGGTCATAGACCGGTTCGAAATCGCTGCCGCGAAAGCCGATCACCATCAGCACGACCGAAATCAGCAACACCAGCGCGACAATCCCCTTCGATCCATCCCCCAGCTTTTCCTGCAAGGCTGCACGCGCGCCCGGTGCCAGCCGTTTGAAGACATGCGCTGCGATCCACAGCGCCAGTCCCGCGATCAGAAGTCCCATCATCGCCTATCCCTCCGAGTTACGCGCATCGATGGCCGCCGCCAGCGCAAGCGTGCGGCGCGCGGTTTCGACATGCAGGTTTTCTACAATGCGCCCGTCCAGCACCGCAACGCCCTGCCCCTTGGCCTGCGCCTCTTCAAAGGCAGCGACTTGCGCATGGGCCAGGTCGACCGCCGCGGCATCCGGGGCGAATATCTGGTTGGCCAGCGGGATTTGCGATGGATGGATCAGCGTTTTGCCATCAAAGCCCATGGTGCGCCCTTGAATACATTCTGCACGCAGACCGTCCTCGTCCTTAAAGGCGTTATAGACGCCATCAATGCAAATCAGACCATGCGCCCGGGCAGCCAGCATACAGAGGCCCAGCCCCGGCTGCAGCGCCAGCCGGTCCGGCGTTGGCAGGGCGTTCAGATCCTTCAGCAGATCATTTGTCCCCAGAACAAAGGCTTGCAGGCGCGGTGTGGCTGCGGCGATGGCCTGCGCATTCTGCATGCCCAAAGGGGTTTCCATCATGGCCCAAAGACGCACGCCTTGGGGGATGTCTTTGTCTATCTCCCGCAGTTGCTCGGGGATGCTGACTTTGGGCAACAAGATCGCATCCGGGCGCGCGCGCAGGGCCGCCGCCAGATCACCCGCACCCCACTCCGTATCCAGCCCATTAATCCGAACGATGACCTTGCGCGCGCCAAAGCCACCTTCGGCCACGGTTGCCGCAACCTGATCCCGCGCAGCTGCTTTTTGATCGGGTGAGACGGCGTCTTCAAGGTCAAGGATAAGCGCATCTGCGGCCAGGGTGCGGGCCTTCTCCAACGCCCGCTGATTGGAGCCGGGCATGTAAAGAACCGACCTGTAAGGCGCAATTTCGGTGGGCATGATCCGGCCTCCCCTTTGTTGTGCGCTGCAAAAGTAACGGCAAAAGTCGAGGCATCACAAGGGGTCTGGACGCCGCAGGTCGGCAGCGAACGCAGCGTTAACCATTTTTTTCGACTTTGGGCGCAGGCTGAACCTGCAAATACTTGGCGCACGGGGAAAGTCGACGGCACCGGGACTACGGCCAGAAGATGCAGATGTCGGTCGCACCTGTGAAGGACTTGGAAACGCGAACTTCCGATGCCGGGCAATCCGGCGGCCACATCGGGACCGCATGAAACGAGGTTCGGATAAAATGAAAACGCTTGTCGCATTATCGGCCCTGACGCTGGCCTTCGCATTACCTGCACTGGCGCAACAGCGCGCCTGTGGCAATCGCACCGCGATTGTTGAGCGACTGGACAGCAAATACGGCGAACAGCCTGCGGGTATGGGGCTGTCAAACAGCAATTCGATGGTCGAGGTTTTCGCCTCGCAGGAAACCGGCACCTGGACGATCCTGATCACCATGCCCTCGGGCCAGACCTGCCTGGTGGCCGCCGGTGAATACTGGGATGCGCCCATAGGTCTGGTGAAACGCTCGGGCCAGCCGACCTAAGGTTTTAACGGTGGCGACATCGGTCGCTACCCCAGTTTCAGTCCGCCAAAGGCCCGGATCAGGGTTGACCTGATCCGGGCCGGACTGACCAGCCCGGGCGACACACTGACGGAACATCCCCCCAAAGTTCCGATCAGCGCGTCGTCCGGGCTTTTGCAGCACCATTCCGAAATGGGTGCTGGATTTGGCTATGCTCACCGCGAATCCATTCTGCGGCATTTCAAATACCTGAAAAACTCGGCTGCTAAGGCGGTGGCCGCAGGAAGTATGCGATCAACGCACTGTGATTAAAGTAAATTTTTCGAAGCGAAGCCACCGACCGCACCTTCGCCCTTGCGGTGTCGGGCATTAGCCTTTAGGCCAATGCCAAATCGCACCATGAGGAGATTGAACATGGCACGCGCAAAAATTGCCCTGATCGGCGCTGGGCAGATCGGGGGCACTTTGGCCCATCTTGTAGCACTAAAAGAACTGGGTGATGTCGTTCTGTTCGACATTGCCGAAGGCACCCCGCAAGGCAAGGCACTGGACCTTGCCGAAAGCACGCCGGTGTCGGGCATGGATTCGGCGCTGAAAGGCACCAATGACTATGCTGATATCGCTGGCGCGGATGTCTGTATCGTCACTGCTGGCGTCCCCCGCAAACCGGGGATGAGCCGCGACGATCTGCTGGGCATCAATCTGAAGGTCATGAAAGCCGTTGGTGAGGGCATCAAAGCTCACGCACCGAATGCCTTTGTGATCTGCATCACCAACCCGCTGGACGCCATGGTCTGGGCGCTGCGCGAATTTTCCGGCCTGCCCAAGAATATGGTCTGCGGCATGGCAGGCGTGCTTGATTCCGCCCGCTTCCGCTATTTCCTGGCGGAAGAGTTCGAAGTTTCGGTCAAGGATGTTACGGCTTTTGTCCTTGGCGGCCACGGCGACACCATGGTCCCGCTGACTCGGTATTCGACCGTTGCCGGTATCCCGCTGCCTGATCTGGTAGAGATGGGGTGGACCAGCCAAGACAAACTGGATGCCATCGTCCAGCGCACCCGTGATGGCGGTGCCGAGATTGTTGGCCTGCTCGGCAACGGCTCGGCCTTTTATGCGCCAGCTACGTCAGCCATTGAGATGGCCGAGGCCTATCTGAAAGATCAAAAGCGCGTGCTGCCATGTGCGGCAAATGTCAAAGGTGCCTATGGCCTGAAAGAGCTCTATGTCGGCGTGCCGACCGTGATCGGTGCCGGTGGTATCGAAAAGGTTGTCGAGATCACGCTGAACAGCTATGAGCAGGCCATGTTCGACAAATCCGTCGACGCCGTGAAGGGCCTGGTTGAGGCCTGTAAGGGCATCGATGACAGCCTGAGCTGAGGATCAGCTTAGTCAACACTGGGGGGTGAGGGAATGAAGCTGTTTGCGCAGGTATTGGCGGTCAGCGCGGTGATGGCATCGCCGCTGATCGCTCAGCAGGTCAATCCGATCTCTGCCATGATCGGCGAAAAGGGATTGGCTGCAGCGGAAGCTGAACTCGCCGCCATCTCGGTACCTGACGCCACCCAGTCCTTTGCACTGGGCGGCGTTCGCTTTTTGCGGGGTGTCGAAAACGCGCTGCAGACGCGCTGGGATCACAATACCGCACCCAGCCTTGACTATATCCCCATTCTGCGCCTGTTGCTGCCGCAGAACTCAGATCCGACACCCGCCAACCCGGCAATGGTAGAAGAGATTTTCCAACGAACCCTTAGCGATATGACCCGTGCCGCGGATGCACTGGCCGCCATCCCCGATGGTGCCGACCCCGGGCTTGTTATTGATCTGAATGATCTGTGGTTTGATCTGAACAGCAACGGCACGCGCGAGCCGTTTGAAGGCCTGATGGAGATCGCCCTGGATACGCCGCCGGGCATGGAAGCTGAGGAGCCAAGCACAATAGTGCGCTTCGATGCCGCAGACGTGGCCTGGTTGCAGGCCTATACACATCTGATCTCCGGGGCGTCTGAACTGGTGCTGGCCTTTGATACAACCTCGGTCATCGAAAAGGTTGAGGCGGCAAGCGCGCGTGCATCAGAGATGCAAATGGGGCGCTTGCGTTTCAGGGCTTACCTTGACATTGATGAGCTTCGCTGGCTGGATCTGGCTGCGATCCAGATCCAGGTTTTGCGCCAGCAACCCGATGCGGAACGAACCCGCTCGGCCCGGCAGCATCTGCTGAAGATGGTCGCTGCAAATCGGGTGTTCTGGGCGCGTGTCGCGGAAGAAACCGATAACGAGGCGGAGTGGATCCCGGCAGACGGACAGGATGCGGCGCTAGGATTTGAGCTGCCGGACGGGGCTGGTCCGACTTGGGTGGCGGTTCTGGACGATGTCGAGGCCATGCTGAACGGGGAACTCCTTATCCCACATTGGCGTTATAGCAATGCTTATGGGATTGATGTGGCGAAGTTCCTTGATGATCCAGCACCGCTGGATTTGCTGGGGTGGGTGCACGGGATGGACGCGCTGGACTACATGAAACCTGGTCCGGTCATCAGCGGACAAAGCTGGCAGGCCTTCGAACAACTAATAGGCCGCCGCGGTATGTTATTCGCCCTGCTTCTGAACTGAGGGTGTAGGGTGGGTTTAAACCCACCCTACCTGCGGGCCGTCAGATCAGTCGCGCAATTCGTTGGACAAGACACCCCAAAGGCTGGTTTTCGCGGTCCAGCCGGAATACCCGTCCGCGGTCACTTCGCACCAATCCGCGCTGCATTCGCCAAGCCGTGCAACCACGCCCGTTTCTACCACAGCCACCAGCGGCTCATCTGTGCGCGGGCGTCGGTGCAGACCAACCCTGTCACCCGTGATCAGCACATAGCGCGACCCAGACAACAGCGAATAGTGGACCCAACCACCCGCACCTTCTGCGTCACGAATACGCCGCCAGTGGCCATGCTCGGCCGTGATTTGTACCGGCAGGTGGCGGCGTTGAAACACCCAGTCAATGCGATGGTCCAGCGATGGTCCGCGCCGTACATTTGCTTTGGCCGCTTTGATGGACACAAACCGCGGCACCGGCAGATTGGTCTCTGACCCGAACGCAACCTCCTGCGCCTGTGCAGCACCAGAGGTCAGCGCCAATAGCAGCGTGATCGCCAAAAGTCTCATGCTCGTCCTCATGTGGTGGCTGTTGCCCAGCCCCTTTGCTTTGTTATGCTATGAAAATAGCCGCAAATCGCGCGCATCGAAACAGGACCCCGCATGCCCGGCCAGAAATTGAAAGTCATTGTGACCCGAAAGCTACCAGAACCGGTCGAAACCCGGCTGCATGAGCTGTTTGACGCAGAACTCTCGGATAGTGACGTCCCCATTGGGCGGGATGCGCTGGCCGACGCCATGGCGCGCGCCGATGTGCTGGTGTCCACGCTGGGCGACAAGATTGATGCCAACCTGTTGGCTCGCGCAGGCGAAAACCTGCGGCTGATTGCCAATTATGGTGCCGGTTTCGATCATATCGACGTCGAAAGCGCGCTTAGCCGTAACATCATGGTCTCGAATACCCCCGGCGTTCTGGCTGAGGATACCGCCGATATGGCCATGGCATTGATCCTCGCCGTGCCGCGCCGGATGAAGGAAGGCGAGGCATTGATCCGCACCGACGCATGGCCGGGCTGGTCGCCGACGGCGCTGATGGGGCACCGGATTGGCGGCAAGCGGCTGGGTGTCCTTGGCATGGGATCCATCGGACAGGCCGTCGCCCGGCGCGCCCGCCCCTTTGGCCTGCAGGTGCATTACCACAACCGCCGCCGCCTGCATTCCGATATCGAGGAAACGCTGGAGGCAACCTGGTGGGAAAGCCTGGATCAAATGCTGGCGCGGGTCGACATCCTGTCCGTCAACCTGCCGCACACGCCCTCAACCTTTCATATTCTGAACGCGCGGCGGCTGAAGCTAATGAAACCAAGTGCCTTTATCGTCAACACCTCTCGCGGCGAGGTGATCGATGAAAACGCGCTGACCCGGATGCTGCGGGCGGGTGAGCTGGCCGGGGCGGGGCTGGATGTCTTTGAACACGGCCATACCGTCAACCCGCGTCTGCGCGATCTGGATAACGTGCTGTTGTTGCCGCATATGAGTTCGGCCACTGTTGAGGGGCGGCTTGAGATGGGCGAAAAGGTCATCATCAACATCA
This sequence comes from Halovulum sp. GXIMD14793, assembly GCF_054457435.1. Classification (NCBI taxonomy): domain Bacteria; kingdom Pseudomonadati; phylum Pseudomonadota; class Alphaproteobacteria; order Rhodobacterales; family Paracoccaceae; genus Halovulum; species Halovulum sp. GXIMD14793. Next base: position 14,720 of record NZ_JBTLNE010000011.1, read on the forward strand.
AAACCTTTGCCGATGGGCACCGACCGCCGGATCAGGTGGTCCCCGCAATGCTATGACAGAGCTTCTGGCGACAACCCGGGCTTTCGCGGCCGAACATGTGATCTGGTTCATCGCCGGGATAGTGGCGGTCGTCTTTCTGACAATTTGGTGGCTTGGCACAACAAAGGTAGAGCGGGAACGCGCCATCCGGGGCGGCCACTACAAGGGCAAGATCACGCCCAAATGGCTGACAATATTCCAAAAGGAACAGTCAAAGCGCGACGCCATGGCAGAAGAGGCGCGGCGAAAGCTGGGCAAGGATCCGGAAAACCTGTGACCGGCGAAACTTGAAACACCCGCCAACTTGCACCAAATCTGCCCGTACCACACCAGAAAAGGGGTCCTTCCAATGCTTCGTGTCGCCGTCCAGATGGACCCTATTGCCCCGATTGATATCGAGGCCGACAGCAGTTTCCGCATCATGGAGGAAGCGCAGGCGCGCGGGCATGAATTGTTTTACTACACCCCCGATAAGCTTAGCTTTGACCGGGGCCGGGTTCTGGCCCGTGGCTGGCCTGTGACCGTGCGACGCGAACTTGACAATCACTACACGCTGGGGGAAGAGCAGGTCACCGATCTGGCCGACTGGGATGTCGTCTGGCTGCGTCAGGACCCGCCCTTTGACATGGGCTATATCACCACGACCCATATTCTTGATATGATCCACCCCGATACATTGGTGGTAAATGATCCGTTCTGGGTGCGGAATTATCCCGAAAAGCTGCTGGTCCTGCAGTTTCAGGAACTGACCCCGCCCACCATGATCGCCCGCGATCTGGATACGATCAAAGGCTTCAAAGAGGAGCACGGCGATATCATCCTCAAGCCGCTTTACGGCAATGGCGGGGCCGGTGTGTTCCGGCTGACGGCCGAGGATCGCAATCTGAACTCGCTGCACGAGCTGTTTACCAGCATCAACCGCGAGCCTCTGATCGCGCAGAAATTCCTGCCCGACGTGTCCAACGGCGACAAGCGGATCATTCTGGTCGACGGGGAACCGGTTGGCGCGATCAACCGGGTTCCGGCGGCGGGCGAGACGCGCTCCAACATGCATGTTGGCGGGCGGGCTGAAAAGGTGGAGCTGACCGACCGGGATCGGGAGATTTGCGCCCGGATCGGACCGTTGCTGCGCGCGAAAGGTCAGATTTTTGTTGGCATCGACGTGATCGGCGACTGGCTGACGGAGATCAACGTAACCTCGCCCACCGGGCTGCAGGAGGTTGAGCGTTTCGACGGCACCAACATCACCGCAAAGATTTGGGAAGCGATTGAGGCGCGGCGGGCATGAAACCCTCGATTCTGCTTCGGATTGCAATGGCCACGATGCGGCGGGGCTATAAGCCGATTCTTGCCCGGATGCAGAATGTCGGCTTTGCCCGTGCGCGATGGGAGGTTCTGTCGCGGGTTTTTCTGCGGGGGCGCTGGATTTATCGGTTCCGCACATCGGCGCTGGCGGGGGTGTCGGTGCGCAGTGGCGGCACCGGACCCGGTACATTGATGTATATCCACGGCGGCGCTTATGTGCTGTGTTCGGCGCGAACGCATCAGGGGCTGGCCGCGCGGCTGGCCAAACCGCTGGGCTACCGCGCGGTGTTGCCGGACTATCGCCGGTCGCCGGAAAATCAATATCCCGATGCGCTTGACGATGTGGAAGCAGTTTATCGCGCGCTTGTCGCTGAGGGGCCAGTGATCATCGCGGGCGAAAGTGCCGGGGGCGGTCTGACCCTGGGGTTGTTGCATCGGATCTGCACGAAAGGCTTACCCATGCCGCAAGCGGTGGTCGCGTTCTCGCCATGGGCCGATCTGACCCTGTCCGGGGCTTCTATTTCCGAAAATGAGCAGGCGGACGCCTTGCTGCCAGCCAGCCGGATGAAGGAAATCCGGGGCTGGTATCTGGGCGATGCAGACCCGAAATTGCCCGATGCCTCGCCGGTTTTCGGCGATTTCAAGGGTGCCCCGCGGGTGCTGGTGCAAGTCGCACAGACCGAGATTTTGCGCAGCGATGCCGAGGCCGCGGTGGCTCGGCTGCGGGCCTGCGGGGTGGCGGCGGAACTGGATGTCTTACCGCATGGTATTCATGGGTTTCAGGTGATTTGGGGATGGTTGCCCGAAGCCAATCACGCCTTGCGAAAGGTCGATACGTTTCTGTCACAAGCCCTTGCGCAGGATCAGGCCGCCATCGCGACGCGGGCAGCCAGCCGATAGCCGATTGCCTCGGCCAGATGCGGTGTGCCTATTACCTCTTCCCCGGCTAGGTCGGCGATGGTGCGGGCGACACGCAAGACGCGATGATAGCCCCGGGCGGACATGGCGTGCCGTTCTGCAGCGCGGTCGATCAGTGCGGTGGCCTCAGAGGTTAGCTGACAGACATCCTTCAGAAGATCGCCGTCGATATCCGCATTGACGCGTATGCCGGTTTCACTGGAATAGCGGGCAGTCTGCAGGGCGCGGGCTGTGGCGACGCGATCCGCGATCTGAGCCGAGGCCTCGCCGGCCGGGGCGGTCGCCAGATCGCGCAGGCCCACCGGGGGCACCTCAATCCGCAGATCGAACCGGTCCATCAGCGGGCCCGAGATGCGGCCAAGGTAATCTTCACCGCAGATCGGCGCGCGCGAACAGGCGCGGTTGGCATCGCCCAGATAGCCGCAGCGGCAGGGATTGGCGGCGGCCACTAGCATGAAGCGGCAGGGATAGGTGACATGGGCATTGGCGCGGGCTACGACGACATCACCGGTTTCAATCGGCTGACGCAGGGTTTCCAGCACCGGGCGCGGAAATTCCGGAAACTCATCCAGAAACAAAACCCCGTGATGCGCCAGGCTGATCTCCCCCGGTTTCGCACAGCGTCCACCGCCTACAATTGCCGCCATCGAGGCGGTGTGATGCGGCGCGCGATAGGGCCGTTCGCGGTTGATCCCCCCCTCATCCAACAGCCCGGCCAGTGAATGGATCATGGAGGTTTCCAGCGCCTCGGACGCGTCAAGCGGCGGCAAGATCCCGGGCAGACGCGCGGCCAGCATGGATTTGCCCGCCCCCGGCTGGCCAACCATCAGAAGATGATGACGCCCTGCCGCCGCGATCTCTAGCGCGCGTTTGGCTTTTTCCTGTCCTTTGACATCGCGCATATCCGGCCCGGCCTTGGGCGTGGCAACCTCCCCCGGTTCGGCAGGGTTGAGAACGGTGCGTCCAGTAAAATGGTTGATGACCGACAACAGGCTGTCCGGGGCAATGATCTGCACTGCGCCGACCCAGGCGGCTTCTGCCCCGCAGGCGGCAGGGCAGACCAGGGACAGGTTGTTTTCGCCAGCAGCCAGAGCGGCGGGCAAAGCGCCCAGCACGGGCAGCAGCTTGCCATCAAGCGACAGTTCCCCCATGGCGATCTGTGCGGCAATATCTTCGGCAGGCAGCACCTCCATCGCGGCCAGTACCGACAGTGCAATGGGCAGGTCGAAATGGGAGCCATCCTTGGGCAGGTCAACCGGCGAAAGGTTGACGGTGATCCGCTTGGCGGGCAGCGCCAGCCCAAGCGAGGTCAGAGCCGCCCGGACCCGTTCCTTGGCCTCGGACACCGCTTTGCCCGGCAGGCCAACAAGGTTAAAGGCTGGCAGGCCCGGCTGGACGGCGCATTGCACCTCAACCAGCTTGGCCTCCATCCCATGAAAGGCAACGGAATAGGCGCGCGCGACCATATGCGATCCTCCTGACGGCATTGGGCGCAGGTTGGGTAAATTTGGGGTTAATGGTCGGTTGGTATTTGGATGTTGGATGCCTCCGGCGGGGATATCTGGGGAACAATGAAGGCTATACGGAGTTCAGCAATGCGGTGACTTCGGGCCACGCATCGGGGTCGGCGACGGTTTTGTCCCGGCAGAAGGGGTTGCATAGACCGATAGGTGTGCCGTTGATTTCGGCAAGCGATCCCTTGTCCACCGGCGCGCCGGAGAAGGGGCAGTTTTGGTTTATCGGGGTGACATGAACTGCCGCAGAGGCTAGGCGTGGGGCCGGACCGGGCCATGGGCCGGGTGTGAGATCGGTTTCATACTGAGGTTGCGTGCGGAATGCGGCGAAGGCCATGGCGCGCCATTGCCGGAAGGGTTGATGAAACAGGTGGCGGGCGACATAGGCCTGCGCCTGCGGGCCGACCGGCAGGGCGTATGTGGCGATGCGGGCTGCGACCGGTGCGAAGAACGCATCCGCGACAGAATAATCGCCGAACAGCCAGGTTGTGTCACCGGCGAGCGCCCAGAGGGTTTCAAGGCGCTCAAGGTCGGCGCGCACTGCTTCGCTGGCAACAAAATCGGGGTAGGTGCAGCGCAGATCCATCGGACAGGCACCGCGAAGAGCTGTGAAACCGGAGTGCATTTCGGCCACCAGCGATCGGGCGCGGGCACGGTCAGTGGGGTTGGCGGGCCAGTGCCCAGCCCCAGGGTTTCGTTCGGCCAGGGTTTCTGCGATGGCCAGCGTGTCCCAGACCACGTCGCCGTCAAGGCGCACCGCAGGCACCAGGCGTGCGGGGGCGAATCCCTGCAACATCTCTGAAAAGCCCGGCGTCCGCATGAAGGCATGTGACACGTTTACGTGAAGATCAAAGCCGGCAAACAGCAGCCAGCCGCGCAAAGACCAGCTGGAGAACATCCGGTCACCGATGGCGAGGTCGTAAGACATTGGCATCCCTTCGTTTTGTACCGCCTGACTGTGCGACGGCAGGCAATTCGCGTCCAATTGGGCTTTGTGATCCTGACTATTTCATAGTGGAATGAAACATTTTCTTGAGTTGAGGAGTTGGTTTTTGCGGCGCACAGTACACATACTCAGAGAATGGATCAGACCGATCCGTCACCAAAGACCCCGGGGGAACTTGCCATGAGCACAGATATCGACGCCCTGAAATCGGTCACCCGGCAGGCCATGGCTGCCGAGATGCTGGATGCCGAGACGGAACTGGAACTGGCCCGCGCCTGGCGCGACAAGGGGGATGAGGCCGCGCTGCACCGACTGGTCAAGGCCTATATGCGCCTTGCGGTGTCCATGGCGGGGAAATATCGGCGCTATGGGGCGCCGATGCCCGATCTGGTGCAGGAGGCGGGTGTTGGCCTGATGAAAGCGGCCGAGAAATTCGATCCGGATCGCGGCGTGCGGTTCTCGACCTATGCCGTATGGTGGATCAAGGCGTCTATCCAGGATTATGTGATGCGCAACTGGTCGATGGTGCGCACGGGATCGACCTCTTCCCAGAAAGCGCTGTTCTTCAATTTGCGTCGGGTCCGGGCGAAGTTTGAACGTGAGGCGGGCGCGCGGGGCGAGGAATTGAATGGCGAGGACCTGCGCCAGAAAATCGCCATCGAGGTCGGCGTGCCACTGCGCGACGTGGAAATGATGGATGCGCGGCTGTCGGGCGGGGATTTTTCACTGAACGCGCAGCAGGCGGGCGAAGAGGGCCGCGAATGGGTCGAAACGCTGGAGGATGAAACCCCTGGTGCCGATCAGACCGTGGCCCGGGATCGCGATCTGTCGAAGATCCGCGACTGGCTGGCCGATGCAATGCAAAACCTGAACGACCGCGAGCGCATGATCATTGTGGAGCGGCAGGTGAAGGATCAGCCCCGCACACTGGAAAGCCTTGGCAATGAGCTGGGTCTGTCCAAGGAACGTATCCGCCAGCTTGAGGCGCAGGCGCTGAAAAAACTGCGCAAGGCGCTGGAGGATAAAAGCGGGCTTGCTGCCGAGCATCTGGCCGGGGGCTGAATGCGGGCGGCGCTGCTGCTGATGATGCTGGCCGTCCCGGCAGGGGCGGCCGAGCTTACGGTCAGTGCTGCCATCAATATTGCCAAACGGCAAAACGTGGTGATCGTGGGCGAGGTGCATGACAACCCGATACATCACTTCGTGCAGCGCGAATTTGCTGCCGCCCTGCAACCGTCAGCGATTGTTTTTGAAATGGTTGCCCCTGAGCAGGAGGATACCTTGAACCGCCTTTTGCGCTCTGGTGCCAGCGATGCTGAGCTTGCGGCGGCGCTGGATTGGGGGCAATCCGGTTGGCCGTCGATTGCGCATTACGCTCAGATCATGCGGAGTGCTGACGCGATTGTTTACGGGGCAGCCGTGCCGCGCGACAAGGCGCAGGCGGCGGTCCGGGAAGGGGCCGCACGGGTTCTTGGGGATGGTGCTGTGCTGTTCGGGCTGGATCAGCCCCTGCCCGTGCGTGAGCAGACCACCCGCGAAGTCTTGCAGGATGAGGCGCATTGTCGGGCGCTATCCGCCGAAATGCTGCCCGGCATGGTCGAAGCGCAACGGTTGCGCGATGCCGCGCTGGCCGCGGCGGTGTTGCGGGCGCTGAAAGACACGGGCGGGACAGTTCTGGTCGTGACCGGCAACGGGCACGCCCGTCTGGATTGGGGGGCGCCCGCTGCTTTGGGCCACGCCGCGCCATCCGTGACGCTTTTTACCTTTGCGCAACTAGAGGCCGCGCCCGCTGGCGACATTCCCTATGATGGGTATCACGTTACCCTGCCTGTAGAGCGCGACGATCCGTGCAAGGCCTTCGAGAAGTCCTGACGCGGCTTGCCCTGCCCGCGCGTTCCCCCTAATTTCAGCGCAATGGATAAGGGCGGTATCATGCTGGCAGGACGCAAAATCCTTCTGATCATTGGCGGCGGCATCGCGGCCTATAAGTCTCTGGAACTGATCCGGGGCCTGAAGAAAGCGGGCGCAAAAGTCACGCCGGTGCTGACACGCGCCGGGCAGGAATTTGTCACGCCGCTTTCCGTGTCGGCGCTTGCGGGTGAAAAGCTCTATTCCGAGTTGTTCGACCTGACCGATGAGGCTGAGATGGGGCATATCGAACTCAGCCGTGCCTCGGACCTTGTGGTTGTGGCCCCGGCGACGGCCGATCTGATGGCCAAGATGGCGGGTGGTATCGCGAATGATCTCGCATCAACCTTGCTGATGGCAACGGACAAGCGAGTCCTGATGGCCCCGGCGATGAATGTGCGCATGTGGCAGCATCCCGCAACGCAGCGCAATCTGGCGACTTTGACGGATGACGGGATCCTCTGTGTTGGTCCGAATGAGGGCGACATGGCTTGCGGCGAATTTGGCCCCGGGCGGATGGCGGAACCGGATGAGATTATTGCGGCCATCACGGATGCGATGATCAGTGGGCCGCTTAGGGGGAAACATATCCTTGTGACCTCTGGCCCGACCCATGAACCTATTGATCCGGTGCGTTATATTGCCAACCGGTCCTCTGGCAGGCAGGGGCTGGCGATTGCGCAAGCTCTGATCGGGCTGGGCGCACGGGTGACCTTTGTGACTGGCCCGGCAGAGGCACCACGCCCTGAAGGCTGCGCCGTGATCGAAGTGAAAACCGCAGCCGAGATGGCTGACGCGGTTGAGGGCGCATTGCCCGCAGATGCCGCAATATGCGCCGCAGCGGTGGCAGACTGGCATGTGCTGGGCGCGAAAGATCAGAAGATCAAAAAGGATGCAGGTGGATTGCCCAAACTGGAGTTTTCGGAAAACCCGGATATCTTGGCGGGCCTGTCACAGCATGCCGACAAGCGCCCCGCGCTTGTGATCGGTTTCGCCGCCGAAACCGATACGGTGGTCGCGCATGCCACCGCAAAGCGCCAGCGCAAGGGATGCGATTGGATATTGGCCAATGATGTCAGCGCCGAAACCGGCATCATGGGCGGCACCGAAAACGCCGTCACCCTGATTACCGAGCAAGGGGCCGAGCCCTGGCCACGCATGTCCAAGGACCAAACCGCGCGCCAACTGGCCGCCCGCATCGCCGAGGCACTTTCATGATCCGCACCCAACCCCTGATCTCGGTCGAAATCACCCGTCTCGACGGGGCCGATCCCCTGATTCCCCTACCCGCCTATCAGACAGATCAGGCCGCAGGCATGGACGTGCATGCCAATCTTGCCGCAGAGAACCGCAGCGATGGTATCACCCTGTCCCCAAATGAACGCGCCCTAATCCCAACCGGTTTTGCCGTCGCAATCCCCGAAAGGTTCGAGATGCAGGTCAGACCGCGCTCTGGCCTGGCCCTGAAACACGGGGTAACGCTGGCGAACGCGCCCGGTACGATTGATGCCGATTATCGCGGGCCGGTCGGTGTGATCCTGATCAACCATGGCGCACAGCCCTTTACCATCACCCATGGCGAACGCATCGCACAGCTGGTTCTGGCACCGGTGTTGCAGGTCCGCTGGTCTGAGGCGGCGTCGCTCAGCGAAACGCGGCGCGGCAAGGGTGGTTTCGGCTCCACCGGGCAATGACATGACCATCTGGTTCCTGCTGATCGGCGGTGCGGGGCTTCTGATCGCCCGTGCGCTGGATGCGCCACGTGCTTTGATGATCGGCATAGGGATTGGCACGCTCGGGATGGTGGCGATGATCTGGATCGCACAGCCAACCGCCCGCCCCGGCATTGCGGAGTTTCAGGGCTTCGTCCAACTGGCCTTTGTCGTCGCTGTTATCGCGGGCTATCGGCTTCTGTTCCGCCAGATTGCCCGTCGCAAACGCACCGCCAAGGCCCAAGGCGGATTTGAACTGCTGGAGAATGACACAGCGCTGGCCCGCAGGTTGGAGGCGAGGATCGCAGCAGAGATCGCCCCTCAGGCGGCCCAGTCCGGGCGTGATACGTTCGCAATCGCCTCCTACGGCCCGGATCGCAAGATCATGGCCGGAGGGCAGGTACAGCATGGCCTTGGCCTTGCCGAAATTCGCGCGCTTTGGGTCGCGCAGACCCACCGCAGGCAAGGGCTGGGACGGGAGCTGCTGACGCGGCTGGAAACCGAAGCCAAAGCGCGCGGGGCGGGCACGATGATGCTGTCCTGCCCTGACCCTCAGGCGAACCCGTTCTGCACCGAACTGGGCTACCGCCCGCTGGCCACCCTGCCCTGCGCCGCCGGGCCGACGCGCACCATATACACCAAGGATCTGGAATGAGCCTGACGCCCGAAGAACTGGACCGATACGCCCGCCATATCGTTCTGCGCGAGATCGGCGGCCCGGGGCAGATGAAGCTGAAGGCAGCAAAGGTCGCCGTTGTCGGCGCCGGGGGGTTGGGCTGCCCGGCCCTGACGTATCTGGCCGCCGCCGGGGTCGGCCATCTAAGCGTGATCGACGACGACACGGTCAGCCTGTCCAACCTGCAACGCCAGATCCTGCACGCCACATCCCGCATCGGCATGGCCAAGACCGAAAGCGCCGCCCTGGCCCTGGCAGAGGTCAACCCCCATGTCAAAGTCACCCAGCACCAGACCCGCCTGAGCGAGGCGAACGCCGACCTGCTGGCCGGTCATGACCTGATCCTCGATGGCTCGGACAGCTTTGCCACGCGGTACTTGGTCAACGCCACCGCCACCCGCCTGAAAATCCCGCTGATCGCCGCCGCGATGAGCCAATGGGAAGGCCAGATCAGCCTCTACGACCCGTCCAACGGCACCCCCTGCTACGCCTGCATCTTCCCCGAAGCCCCCGCAGACGGCCTTGCCCCCAGCTGCGCCGAGGCCGGCATCATGGGCGCCCTTGCCGGGGTCATGGGGTCAATGATGGCAGGCGAGGCCATCAAACACCTGACAAACACCGGAACCCGCCTGTCTGGCCGCATGCTGATCTTCGATGCGCTGTATGGAGAGTCACGGGTGGTCGGAATGAAGGCCCGGGAGGGGTGCTTGGTTTGCGATGGCAAACGATAGAATCTAACCGACCTTCGGTTTAGATATGTGATTCTTTCTTTCAAGCCCTCGTAGCAAAGCACACAACGCTGCCAACATATTGTGCTTTCGTAGCGCCAGCTGGGACCTCGGGAAAAGTCTAAATATGCAAGCTTACGGAAACTGGGAAAGGGCGGCGCGGACGCGCCGCCACCTTAACTCACATAACGGCCAATCAATGCACCGCCGCACTTTCGGGCCGGTCCTCAGTGCTGTGGTCGCCGATGATCAGGCCGTCGGCTCCGGCGGTGATCGGGATGGTATGGCCGTCCAGGACGTCGCCGGCTAGCAGCATCTCGGCCAGTGGGTCCTGCACCGCTTTCTGGATCACCCGTTTCAGGGGCCGCGCGCCATAGACCGGGTCATAGCCCTGATCGGCCAGCCAGGTTTGCGCGGCCTCGTCAATCGCCAGCGTGATGTTGCGCGGGGCCAGGCGGCGGCCGAGGATGCCAAGTTGGATATCCACGATGCCATCCATATTGGCGCGGCTCAGCCGGTCGAACAGGACGATCTCATCCAGGCGGTTCAGAAACTCGGGGCGGAAATGCGCCCGCACCGCCGTCATCACCTGTTCGCGCGCCTCTTCGGTATCGGCCCCGTCAGGCAACTCGCTGAGCGCCTGCGCACCAAGGTTCGAGGTCAGGATGATCAGGGTATTTTTGAAATCCACGACGCGCCCCTGCCCATCGGTCAGGCGACCATCATCCAGCACCTGAAGCAGCACATTGAAAACATCCGAATGCGCCTTTTCGACCTCGTCAAACAAGATCACCTGATAGGGTTTGCGCCGCACCGCTTCGGTCAGCACCCCGCCCTCGTCATAACCGACATAGCCCGGAGGCGCGCCGATCAGGCGGGCAACGGAGTGTTTTTCCATGAATTCGGACATATCGACCCGGATCATCGCCGTGTCGTCGTCAAACAGGAACTCCGCCAGCGCTTTGGTCAGTTCGGTCTTGCCGACGCCGGTGGGGCCAAGGAACAGGAAACTACCCATGGGCCGATTGGGATCATTCAGGCCAGCCCGCGCACGGCGCACAGCATTTGAAACCGCCTGAACAGCCTCGATCTGGCCGATGACGCGTTTGCCGATTTCCTCTTCCATGCGCAGCAGCTTGTCGCGCTCGCCTTCCAGCATCTTGTCGACGGGGATGCCGGTCCATCGTTCGACCACAGCGGCGACATGCTCGGGCAGCACGGCCTCTTCGACCATGACGTCGGTTTCTTCTGCAGCTTCGGCCTCGGCCAGTTGCTTTTCCAGCGTGGGGATAACACCGAATTGCAGTTCGCCTGCCTTGGCCAGGTTGCCCTCGCGCTTGGCCTGATCTAGCTCGGCACGGGCATGATCCAGCTTTTCCTTGATGTCGCGCGCGCCAGCCAGCTTGTCCCGCTCGGCCTGCCATTGCGCGGTCATGCCTGCGGATTTTTCCTGCAGGTCGGACAGTTCCGCCTCAAGCTTTTGCAACCGATCGCGGGAGGCATCATCATCCTCAAGTTTCAGCGCCTCGGCCTCGATCTGCTTTTGCATGATATCGCGGTCAAGCGCGTCAAGCTCCTCGGGCTTGCTGTCCACCTCCATCCGCAGACGGCTGGCAGCCTCGTCCATCAGGTCGATGGCCTTGTCGGGCAGAAAGCGGTCGGTGATGTAGCGGTCCGACAGGGTGGCCGCGGCCACCAGCGCCCGGTCACTGATCCGGATGCCGTGATGCAGCTCGTATTTCTCTTTGATCCCGCGCAGGATGGAGATGGTGTCGGGCACGGTCGGTTCCTCGACCAGCACCGGCTGGAACCGGCGGGCCAGGGCGGCGTCTTTCTCCACATGCTTGCGGTATTCATCAAGGGTTGTCGCACCGACACAATGCAATTCGCCGCGCGCAAGGGCAGGTTTCAAAAGGTTGGAGGCATCCATCGCCCCATCGGTTTTACCCGCGCCGACCAGCGTGTGCATCTCGTCGATGAACAGGATGATTTCACCGGCAGCGGCGGTCACCTCATTCAGGACGGATTTCAGGCGTTCCTCAAACTCACCGCGATATTTCGCGCCAGCGATCAGCGCACCCATATCCAGCGCCATCAGCCGCTTGTTCTGCAGGCTTTCGGGAACGTCCTTGTTGACGATGCGCAGGGCAAGGCCCTCGGCAATCGCGGTTTTGCCGACGCCGGGTTCCCCGATCAGCACCGGGTTGTTCTTGGTCCGCCGGGACAGCACCTGCATGGAACGGCGGATTTCCTCGTCCCGACCGATGATCGGGTCGATCTTGCCGTCGCGTGCCGCCTCGGTCAGGTCGCGAGCGTATTTTTTCAGCGCCTCGAACGTGTCCTCGGCACTGGCGCTGTCGGCCGTGCGGCCCTTGCGGATATCATTGATGGCTTCGTTGATCGCTTGCGGGGTGACGCCCGCATCTTTCAGGGCTTTGCCTGCATCGGATTTCGACATCGCCATGGCAGTCAACAGGCGTTCGACCGTGACATAGCTGTCGCCGGCTTTTTCGGCCAGGCTTTCCGCCTCGGTCAGGATGCGGGCGGTGGCATTGTCCATAAACATCTGATCGCCGCCGCCTTCGACTTGCGGCTGTTTCGACAGCGCGTCTTCGACGCCACGCAGCGCAAGGACGGGATCGCCGCCTGCGCGCTTGATCAGGTTGGAGGACAGGCCTTCTTCATCATCGAGCAGCGCTTTCAGCAGATGCTCGGGCAGCAGGCGTTGGTGGTTTTCGCGCAATGCGATGGTCTGGGCAGCCTGAACGAAGCCGCGTGACCGTTCGGTGAACTTTTCATAGTTCATAATCATATCTCCTTTTCGGCGCCTCAATGCCTGCCCGCGAAGCGGCACAGGACGGTTCGGCCCAGAGTGTTAAGGACAGCCCAAAGCGGGTCTTTTGTCCTTAACAGAGATGGGGAGTGATTAAGTTGGTTGCAAGCGATATGGAGCGGAAACCCGCCCTTTTGCGTGGAGCTGCGCATCGCCGAGCTGTGGCGCGGCGAACCGCCTTTCGGTTAATGCGCTTTATGCCCACCACCGGCGCGCACCACTCAATGCACACACCAAGACCAACCCAATCGCCGTGCGACGGGACGGCTCGGCGATGCGCGGCGGCCTGCGGCCTTTGCTCCGCGCTGGGGGGCTTAGGCGACAGCCGACCGCCCCTCCCGCTGCAGCAAGAACGCCGATGCCCCGACAATCAGGGCGGAGCCAATCCACATTGACCCGGGCGGCACGAAGCCAAAGGCCAGCAGACCCAGACCGACATTGAAGGGCAGTTTGACATGGTCAAAGGGCTGCAGATAAGCGGCATCCGCCAGACTATACGCCTTGGCCAGAAAATACTGCGCAACACCGGTCATCAGACCTGCCGCCAGCAGCAGGGCAACACTGCCGCCTTCCAGCGTCAGACCATCGGGAACCGCGACAAGCGCATTGATCGGGGTCAGCAACAACAACAGATACACCGTCAGCGTCTCGGGCGCTTCGGTCCGGGTCATCAGCTTGGTCATCAGCGACGCACCTGCCCAAAGGGCGGCGGCCCCAACCGGATAAAGCGCATAAAGGCTGAAGCTTTCGGACCACGGCGCAAGGATAATCATTCCACCCGCAAAACCCGCAGCCACTGCAAACCAACGATCCAGCGTCGCGGCCTCTCGCAGCAACAGGGCCGCACCCAGCGTGACAAAGAAGGGCGATAGCATGATCAAGGCAATTGCCTGCCAGATCGGCACATGCGCCAGCCCCATCACCCAAAGCTGCACCCCCCCAGCGGCCATGGCCACGCGCAACAGATGCTGCGGCCAGCGGCTGGTCTGCATCGCAGAAATCCCGGTGCTCAGCACCCAGGGAACGGCGAATGCCAGTGCGATAAGATATTGCCAGAAGGCTATTCGTGCGGGCGGAATGCCCAGATTCATGGTGCCGTGCTGCACCAGTGTATTGACCAGGGCAAACAAGGCCCCGGCAGAAACCATCAACACCGCGCCAGAGGTGGCGGGTGTCAGGTTTGCAAAAAGTCGAGTCATGGCGCTGTCCTTTCCCTTACGCTCACAACTCAAGGCAAACAGGACAGAGGCAGTCACGGGCACCCAATGGGCCCATGCGCATTTCCCGTTCTCTTCCATCCGGACTATGACCGTCGGCTCTGGAGTCTCACCAGATCTGCTGACCCCCTGACTGGCAGGGGCGCTCGCGGGCTTACAGGTTACCCTGCTTACCGCCGGTGGGGAATTTCACCCCGCCCTGAGAACGATGCGGCCTTAGCGACCGCGTGGAACACTATGATATAAGCGCAGGGCGACGTCTAGCCCTGACGCTGCACCACCTCCTGCCCGTTATGGATCAGGCGCGAGAACCAGGGGATCGGATTGCGCAGGGCATGATGCGCCATGCAGGCATTTTCGGCCTCATCCAGCAACGCGCGGATACGCTCGGGCGGTTCAGGGCTGTCGATCAGAACATGGGTTTCGATATGCTCGGTCTCACCCTCGGTGGTGTGGCCCAACTCGCGCATGGTGCCAAGATTGGTCTTGAACCGGACTTTCTGTTCCAGCTTCAGGCTGTCGATGCGAATGCCGCGCGCCGTGTAGATATCGGTCAGATGGGTCATTAGGCAGAATCCGATCCCGGCACAAAAGAACGCTAGCGGAGGCGGTGCCGTGTCATCGCCCACCGGGGTTTGTTCGTCGCAATATAGCTTCACCGAGGAAAAGCCGGGGATACTGACCTGCACCACACCCGATTTCTTTTGCCGGTTATGCGCCTCTGCCGTCAGGCAGACCTCGAACTGCAACGGCTCGGGCGGGCGCGACTTGCGGAACGGGGCAAGGCCAAACTGTGTCGGATCCGGCAGTTTTTCCGACCGTTCACCAACATGAAAAAATTTGTCTTCGCTCATTCTGATCCTCCCTTTCATACAGGCAGGATCAGAATGCTATTTGCGATGCCCCGCAAGGTGATACTTGCGGGGTCTTCGGTGGTCAGTTGTTACCGCGAATGCCGAGACGTCCAAATCCGAAAATCACGCCGCGCGTGTCACCATCAAATTTCTCGACCAGACGCAGGTGATTGCGGATCATGGCGCGTTTTTCATCGTCGCGCAGGGACCCGTCATCCAGAATGAACTTCAACTGTGCCAGTTCATAATTGTTCAGCTCCGGTATCACGATGCGGTGATCCAGCTGGCGGACGTGATTGACGACGCCCAGGCGCAATTGGTTTCCCTGACCGGCCAGCGCAGAGCTGGCCAGCATCAGGCCAAGTGCAATAGCAAAACTGCGGATCATGTGATCCCCCTTTCCATCACGGGACGCATAGCACAGCACTAGGCCGTTCCCAATTCAGAAGCTAAACCCGACACCCACATTCAGCGCATTGGTGATCAGCGTGGTCTCCAGACTGCCGCCGCCGACCAGATCAGCGTCGATAAAGCTTATGGTCCCGTTATATTCACCAAAAACCGACCAACGATCCGTCAGCGAATAGCTGACACCGGCGATGGCCCGCGCAGCAAAGCCCGCGAACTGATATTCATAGGTTTCCGCGGCACCGGGCGGGGTTGCCTCTACATGCGGCAACACAACGCCTGCGCCGAGGCCCAGATACGGGGTCCAGCGCCGATCGCCGGGAAAGCGGCGCATGACGTTTGCGGTCAGAACATTGATGCCATCGGTGAATTCTAGCGTGGCAAAGCCGCTATCGGCGAGTGTCTGATCGCTGGCATACACCTTGTTGTGGGTGAATTCCGCGCCAAAGCCCCAGTTATTGTCCATCCAATAGGTGCCGCGCAGCCCGTAATAGGGTGGCATCTCAAAGGATTTGCCTTCCCATTCAGCCGTAAAGCGGAACGGCGTTCCGGCACCATCATCGCCCTCAACAACGCTGTGCGGGGCTGTCTGGTAGCCCAGATAGAAATTCAGCTCGGTTTCTGCCTGCGCGGTGCCCGCACTTACGGCAAGCGCCGCGACCGCAGCCAGTTTAATGGTCTCCACGTCTTCCTCCATAGATGCAATCGCTTTGAATCACGTAGTCTGCGGCGGCCAAAAAGCCGATCCGCTCCGATACCGACAAGCGCGCCGAACACGACTTGAAACAGAAAATGCGCCCCGGCCTCAATCCGGCTGCCGCCCGTATACATCGCCCCGCCCCAGACTGCCAACTGGCCAAGGGGCGACCGGCTGACGCATTCGCGCGCCAGATAGGATGCCCCGTAAAACGCAGCCGCCGTATGGCCGGATGGGAACCCCCGGTCACCGCCATGGGGGCGCAGGTTCGGCTCGGCCTCGCCCAGCCCGTTCTTGAACCCATGTACCACAGCCCAATGTGCCCAGAACCGGGCGAAATAGTCGGTAACAGCCTCTTTGCCGAACGAACAGACCAACCCCGCCACCGGCAGAGCGATCTGCAGGTAATCTCCCACGATTTCGCTGGATTTTTCAGCACGCACCTGCCCCCCGGTGCCCAGCACCAGAAGTAGACCCAAGACAACCGCCGCAAGGCGAAGGCGCAGCATTTGAAACATGGCGGCCAACCTAGACGGGGCGCGCACGATTGCAAGCGAAGCTTCGCGTGGCTCTGCTACGTCCTAGCCTTTGCTCTTGCAACCATCGCTGTAGCGTTGCATCACCGGCGGAAAGGAGCCGACCATGACCCCTGATGACCGCTTGATTGTTGCCCTGGATTATCCCAACGCACTGGAATCGATGCGCGCAGTGGATCGGATCGGTGATGCTGCCTGCTTCTACAAGATCGGGCTGGGCATGTTGACCGGCGGCGGTCTGGCATTGGCGGATCAGCTAAAATCGCAGGGGCTCCGGGTATTTCTGGATATGAAGCTGTTCGATATCGCTAATACGATCCGGGCTGCGGTGGCCGGTCTGGCGCAGTACGAACTGGACTTTCTGACTGTTCATGGCGATCCGCATGTGGTCCGCGCCGCCGTCGCGGGGCGCGGGGCGGCACCAACGAAAATCATGGCGGTGACGTTTCTGACCTCGGTCGACCGAAACGATCTGGATCTTGGCCTGATCCAGCCGGGCGATATTGCTGATCTGGTCACAGAGCGTGCGCGACTGGCGTTTGAGGCCGGGGCTGATGGCGTCATTGCCTCCGCCTGGGAAGCCGCAGCGATCCGCGCCCTGGTCGAGGCGAAAGATAAGCTGATCGTAACCCCCGGCATCCGGCCCGAGGGCGGAACCCGCGACGACCAAAAGCGTATCGCCACCCCGGCTGAGGCCTTCGCGGCGGGCGCGGACCATGTTGTGGTCGGTCGACCGATCACTGGCGCTAAGGACCCTGCGGCAGCGGCCAAAGCGGTGCTTGCAAGCAGCTAAGCTGGCGTTTTTCGGGCGTTCCTTTCCGCAAGGTCATTAGACCAATGGACCATATCGCAAACTTGCACTAACAATCGCTTCGACTCATCGCAGGGGCGGTCGGTGCCGATCGTCCTCGCAACAGGCCAAGCGCATAAAAAATGTGCAGGTCTTCCGACAACAGAGGAGTAAAACATGCTGATCGGTGTACCGAAGGAAATCAAAAATCATGAGTATCGTGTCGGCCTGACACCGGAAAGCGTGACCGAACTGGTTGCCAACGGCCACAGCGTTATTGTGGAAACCAATGCGGGTCAGGGCATTGGCGCAGAGGATGCCGCCTATACCGCCGCAGGGGCCGAGATTGTCGGGACGCCAGATGATGTCTTCGCCCGCGCTGACATGGTGGTGAAAGTAAAGGAACCGCAAGCGGCAGAGCGTGCCAAACTGCGCGAGGGCCAGATCCTTTATACCTACCTGCACCTCGCCCCGGACCCGGAGCAGACCAAGGATCTTGTGGACAGCGGGGCCGTTTGCATCGCCTATGAAACCGTCACTGACCGCAATGGCGGCCTGCCCTTGTTGAAACCGATGAGCCAGGTGGCTGGCCGGATGTCGATACAGGCTGGCGCGACGGCGCTGGAAAAGGCCCATGGCGGGCGCGGCCTGCTGCTGGGCGGTGTGCCCGGGGTCAGCCCTGCCAAGGTGGTTATCATCGGTGGCGGCGTGGTTGGGTTTAACGCGGCTCAGATGGCGGTCGGACTGCATGCCGATGTGACCATTCTTGATCGCAGCGTCGATGTGCTGGAACGTCTGGAACATCATTTTGAGACTTCGGCCCGTGCTCTCTATTCCACCCGCGCCACGCTTGAGGACGAGGTTCGCAATGCCGATCTGGTCGTTGGCGCGGTGCTGGTGCCTGGGGCCGCCGCACCCAAACTGGTGTCAAAAGAGCTGATCGCTGCAATGAAACCCGGTGCCGTGGTTGTCGATGTTGCGATTGATCAGGGCGGTTGCTTTGCGACGTCAAAGGCGACCACCCATGCGGACCCGACCTATATGGTCGGCGATGTGGTGCATTATTGCGTGGCCAATATGCCCGGCGCGGTGGCCCGCACATCAACCTATGCGCTGAACAACGTCACGCTTTCCCATGCGCTGGCGATTGCCAACAAAGGATGGCAGGCAGCGCTGGCCGCAGACGGCCATCTGACCAACGGGCTGAATGTGGCACTTGGCAAGGTAACCTACGAGGCCGTAGCCCGCGATCTGGGCTACGACTACACGCCAAGCGACGCGCTGCTTTAATCGCCGGGCTGCTCTGCATGCACCCGTCGGCTATCCTCCGGCGCAGCGGCGCGGTCTGACAGGCCGTAGTCGCGGATGACACTGGCAACACGCAGGCGGTAATCGGAGAAAATTCCAGACCGCCCACGTGATTGGGCATTGCGATGCGCCTGAAGCTGCCGCCAGCGCTGCACCGCCGCTTCATCGCGGAAAAAGGACAGCGACAGCACTTTTTCCAGGTTGGTCAGGCTTTGAAACCGCTCAACCGATACAAATCCGTCAACCTTATCCAACAAAGGCCGAAGGTCAGCGGCGATATCCAGATAGTCCTGTTTGCGCCCTTTGGCCGGTGTCACCTCGAAGATCACGGCGATCATGTGCCGTCTCCATGCGGTGCCGAGACCCGCTTTAGCCAGGTCCGGTCTTCCTGCAGAAGAAATTTCTCTTTCTGCGCAAACTCATAATTCTCCCGCCCCAGCGAATCCTCGGCCAGTCGGGTGCGATACGCCTCATAGTCCGACAGGCTGGCGACATTGTAGATGCCATAGGCCAGCGTCGTGGACCCTTCATGCGGCGCGAAATAGCCGATCAGATCCGCCCCGCAGCGCGGGATGGCCTGCCCCCAGTTGCGGGCATATTGCTGAAACTGCGCTTTCTTTGTCGGGTCGATCCGGTAACGGATGATGCAGGTAAGCATGGCGTTCTCCTTAAGTTACTCGGGATTGCTTAGCGCATTGCTCCGCTCAAATGCTTCGACTAGGATCGAAGCATGAAAGAAGGCCCTGATATTTCCCGCATGGCTGCACTGATCGGTGATCCGGCGCGCGGCAACATGTTGACGGCCCTGCTGGCAGGCAAGGCACTGACTGCGGCTGAACTGGCGCGCGAGGCAGGCATCACGCCGCAAACTGCCTCAAGCCATTTGGGCAAGCTGAAAGATGGCGGGCTGATCAGGCTGCGCCAACAGGGGCGGCACCGGTACTATGCGCTGGCCTCTGACGATGTCGGGCATTTGTTAGAGGCGTTGATGGGGCTGGCTGCCGGGGCCGGGCATCTGCGCAGCCGGACCGGGCCAAAAGATGACGCGCTGCGCAAGGCGCGGGTCTGCTACAATCATCTGGCTGGTGACATGGCCACGCGCATGTATGACACGCTTGTCGACCGGGGGCATCTGGTGCTGGGCTCGGACGGGATCGACCTATCGCCGGACGGTGCCGATTTTGTCACAGGGTTTGGAATTGACCTTACCGCCCTGCGCACGGCACGCGCCCCGGTCTGCCGCGAATGCCTGGACTGGAGCGAACGGCGCTCGCATCTGGCAGGCAGTCTGGGCCGGGCCTTTCTAAGCCGGTTTGAGGTTCTGGGCTGGGCCAAACGCGACAGCGGCAGCCGGGTGATCCGGTTCTCGCCAACGGGCGAAGTGCAGTTTCGGGAGCTGTTTGCCTAAGCGATGTGGGCGGGAAGCGCACGATGCCGAATGAAAAATCGCTGCAAAAGAACCCGGTGCGTCCCGTGCCTTCCTATCTTGGCCCATAGCTGGAAAATGCGACGGCGACCTTAGCGATTTCCTCGTCACTTAGGATATGCGGTGTGCCGCCGATCTGGCCGAACAGATAGGTCCGTGCCAGTGTTTCAAGCTCTTCCAGACGCCAGCGCGCCCGCGCGATGCTTTCGCCAAGGACGGTCGCTCCGTGATTGGCCATCAGGCACCCGTGCCGGTCCTTCAGGATAGTGGCCAGATTATCGGCCAGCGCCTGACTTCCATAAAGGGCATAGTCGGCCAGCGGCACATCCGAGCCACCAAAGGCGGCAATCATGTAATGACAGGCCGGAATGGCGCGGCGCTGAACCGCCAGAATGCTGCAATAGGGCGGATGGGCATGCAGAACCACGGGCATGTCCGGGCGAGCCTGATGCAGACGCTGGTGAAACGGCCACTCGCTTGAGGGTTTCAGCGGGCCGTTGCCCTTGGGCATACCCTTTACCGGGATCAACACCATGGCCTCGGGTTTCAGCTGGTCATAAGGCACGCCTGACGGGGTGATCAGCACGCCGGATGCAACCCGAACGCTGATATTGCCTGAGGTTCCCTGATTAAGCCCGCGCTCATTCATCCACAGACAGGCATCCACCATGGCTTGCCGGATCTTTGATGTGTCGTCCAATGGGGCGGTCATTTTATCATCTCCAACAATTCCTCGGCGATGCGGGCGCTGGTCGCAAGATGGGTGACATAGCCGCCCTGGATCGCCGCGCGGGCCGAAACGGCGCGCCCTGCCCCTGCCGCGACCAGTAGCGCCATGTCCTTGCCGCGCATCTGGTCCAGTGTCACACCAATCATCCGGTCCTCTATGGCGGCCACGACAGGCGCGCCCTCTGCATCAATCAGGCGACCGCAGATCACGCCGGTTGCTCCCTGATCGCGATAGGCGGCAACGCTGTCCGCGTCCAGAATTCCGGCGCGCACGATATGCGCGTCTCCCTCGCAGGTGCCGCAGGCCAGCACTGTCTTGTTGCATGAAGCAAGCGCCTGCAACTGATCCGCGACCACAGGTTCCTGACACAGCGCATCCCGTAGGGCCTTGTCCGACAGCAACAGCGGCACATGCAGGTTGATACATTGCCCGCCAAGCTTTTGCGCCAGGATTGAGGTACAGGCTTCGGCCGCAAAGCCAAGGGAGGCCGGGCGCGAGCCGAGCAACTGCACGACGGTCAGATCCTCGGCAGGTTGTTGCGCCACCTGCTCGGCCATCTGATAGACAGTCGCCCCCCAGGAGACGCCCAAACGATCGCCGGGTGCCAGAAGACGCGGCAACCAATCGGCGGCAGCGCGGGTCACACGCGCCACCTCTGCCCCCGGTGCAGCGGGATCATCGGGCACGACCAATGCCTCGCTTAGCCCATAGGCAGCGCATAGCGCTTCGGCCAGCCGATGACCCAAGAATACATCGCTGTCCAGATGCACCCGGACCCAGCCGCGATTGCGCGCCTCGGCCAGATAGTTCACGACCGAGGCCCGGCTGATCTGCATCCGCTCGGCGATATCGGTCTGGTTCAGCCCGTCATGATAATAAAGCCATGCCGCTTCGACCAGCAGAGCATCATCCCGCAAGGACGCGCGGGCCAAATCCGCCATGGCCTTGCGCGGTTTGCCGAGTGGGCTGGCGGGCACCGCTGGTCTACCCGGCTGCTTTGGCAAATTCCGGGAACAGCCCGGCTAGCCCCTCGGCTGAGGCCTCACAAACCCCGCGTTCGGTGATCAGACCGGTCACCAGCCGGTTTGGTGTCACATCAAAGGCGGGGTTGCCGCCTGGCGTGCCATCGGGCGTCACCTGAACCAGATCGATCTGACCCGCATCTGTGCGGCCCTGAATATGCGTGACCTCAAGCGCGTCGCGTTCCTCAATCGGGATTTCGGCAACGCCGTCGCTGACGGTCCAGTCAATCGTTGGTGATGGCAGGGCGACATAGAACGGAACATTGTTGTCCTGCGCGGCAAGCGCCTTCAGATAGGTGCCGATCTTGTTGCAGACATCGCCGCTGCGGGTGGTCCGGTCCGTGCCAGTGATCACCATGTCGACCTGGCCATGCTGCATCAGATGGCCCCCGGCATTGTCGGTGATATAAGTATGTGGCACCCCGTGACTGCCCAGTTCCCAACTGGTCAAAGCACCCTGATTGCGGGGACGGGTTTCGTCGACCCAGACATGCAGTGGAATGCCGGCATCATGTGCCTGATACATCGGGCTGGTGGCCGTGCCCCAATCAACCGTGGCGATCCAGCCTGCGTTGCAATGGGTCAGCAGACGCACCGGTTCGCCTGCGGGTTTTCTGGCAGCAATCTCGCGGATCAGGGCCAAACCGTTCTCGCCAATCCGGCGATTGATCTCAACATCCTCGTCGGCGATATCATGCGCCAATTGCAGCGCCGCCGCACCCCGCTGATCCTGTGGCAATGGGCGCAGCGCGTTGCGGCAGCGGTCCAGCGCCCAACGCAGGTTGATCGCGGTAGGCCGGGTTTTTTCCAGAAAAGTCCAGGCGGCGTCCAGATTTGCATCCGACGGATCCTCGGCCATAGCCAGCGCCATGCCATAGGCGGCGGTTGCCCCGATCAGCGGTGCCCCACGCACCCGCATCTGCACAATGGCATCGGCAAAATCCTGCATCGTCGCCACCGGCTGAATCCGCAGTTCATGCGGCAGCCAGCGCTGGTCGATGATTTCCAGTACATCGCTGTCAGCGTTCCACCAAAGAGAGCGGTAGTGCTTTCCGTCAATCTTCATAGGAAATCCTTTCCGTTAAAGTCCCGCGCCATCGCGGTAATCGCGCTTGCGTCGGTGATCGTATCGGCCTTGTGGATCAATTCAGCCCCCATCATCAGGTTCCGCGCCTCCAACGGGGCGCGGATTGCGCTGTCCTCGATATCCTCGAAATCGGCGTTATGCGCCAGCGACAGGCAGCGGCGATGCATCTCTATCCCGCAAATCGCCCAGGCATCGCGCCAAATCCCAGTCAGCACGGCATCGCAGGCAGGTGTACTGTCATGACCCTGATCTTCGAACAGAGCCGCCGGATACAGCATCCCCATCCGCTCTGTCTGCCAAAGCTGGCGAAACTCTGCCTCGAATGTCGCGCAGGTCTCTTCGATGATGCTGAGGATCCAGTCCTGATAGTCGTGCAAATTATCGCTGCGATGCGCGGGCTGGCTGAAATAGGCCATCAGGAAATTGGCGCATAGCATTCCGATATCGAAACCGAGCGGCCCGTATTGCACGAATTCCGGGTCAATCACGCGGCTATCGTTCGCGGTCGACATGATCGAGCCTGAATGCAGATCGCCATGCACCATGGTTTCGCTATTAGAGGCAAATCGCTGAAGCATCTGCTGCGCGCGCACCTTCAGTGCGACATCCGAACGAAGCTGGTCAACCACCACATCCAGCCCTTCGGTGTGGCTGTTCATCTCGGCCTTGTAGTAAGGGTCGGTGAACACCAGCGCCTCGGTGATTGCGGGGATTTCGACATTGCCAGAGAACAGGCCGACATCCGCCTTCTTCTCTGCGCTTGTCATGAACAGTTCTGAGCCGCGAAAGGCGGTTCGGGCGCAGAACCGGCCCAGAAACGCCGCCAGCCCCTCGACCCGCTGGCCGTCGATCAGCTTTCGGCGCAAGATGACGTGCGGCTTCAGAAACTCCATGACGATAAGCGCCTGCGCCTCGTCGAAATGCAGGATATCGGGCACTGAACCGGGGCAGCGCGCCGCCTGCCTGGTCAGCGCGTGATATTCGTAAAAGGCACGGTAAAGCGGCAGTGGCCAGCTATCCCCGACCAACCGGACATATGGCAGGGCCTGTTTGACAATGACTTTGCCATCCGGGCCACTGACGATGAAGACGAGATTCAGGTTGCCATCGCCAACCTCCTGCACCTGCCAGGCGCTGGCATCCTGTCCGGCGCGCGCCTGAAGCGCTGCGATTTTGCCCAAACGCCCGGGCAGGCTGTCGGTTGTCAGGGCTTCGTATTCTGCGCTCTGGCTCATAAAAGGCCTCCCCTCCCTTCATGATATCGTCTTTTGTTTTCTCTTGGCTACTGCATGATATCAACATTTGTCAAACCGTTTGACATTTTTCTCAGCCCGTGCCTATCGTTCCTCAAAAACCCCCTGGGGAGGGCTGGCTTGGCCGGTGAGGCGCTTGATATAACAGGGCTGCAAAAGTCCTTTGGCCGAAACCACGTTCTGCGTGGGATCGATCTGTCGTTGTCTCCGGGCAGCGTCACCGTTCTGATGGGCGCAAATGGCGCTGGGAAATCCACCCTTGTTAAAGTGATCTGTGGCTATCACCCCGCCGATGGCGGTGCGATGCAGCTGGATGGGCAAAGCTTCGCACCGGTTGATGCGGCCGATGCCATCGCCCAAGGGGTAGTGACGGTTCATCAATCCATTGATGACGGTGTCATCCCGGAACTGGACGTGGCCAACAACCTGATGCTTGACCGTCTGGTTGACGGGCGCAGCGGCCTTATCGTGCGCGAAAGACGTCTGCGGGCTGAGGCGCAGAAGGTCGCGGCCTCGATGGGGATTGAGGTCAATATGCGCCGCCGCGTTGCCGATCTGTCGGTGGCGGATCGTCAGATGATTGCGATTGCCCGCGCCATGGCACGCTCGCCGAAGGTGCTGATCCTGGATGAGCCGACCTCATCCCTATCGGCGACCGAAGCAGATCGTCTATTTGCCCTGATTGACCGGCTGCGCGATCAAGGTGTGGCTATCCTTTATATCTCGCACCGGATGTCGGATATCCGGCGCATTGCCGACCGGATCATCTGCATGCGTGATGGCACCGTATCAGGCGTTTTCGATACCGCACCACTGGACTACGAGGCCGCTGTCACCGCAATGCTTGGCCACCGGATGACCGAGGTTGATATCGATGTGCAGAACGGTAGCGACCCGGTGCTGGAACTGGACGCCTTGCAGCTGGCACCCGGTGGCCCGCCCCTGACCCTGACCGCCCGCGACGGCGAGGTAGTCGCCCTTGTCGGTCTGCTTGGCAGCGGCAAGACCCGGCTGGCCGAGATCATTTTTGGCATGGCCCCGGCCGATGGCGGCACGATGCGGATTGACGGCCAACCTTATGCGCCGCGCACGGTCAAGCAGGCCGTCGCGGGCGGCGTTTTCATGTCCCCCAAGGCCCGCGGTACCAACGCCGTCATCCCAAGTTTTGACATTACCAACAATATGAGCCTGCCCTTCCTCGGCAGCTTCAGCACCGGCCCGTTCCTGAGACAAACCCGCCAGCGTATGACGACAAGTCAGATGGTCAATCAGCTTGGTATCGTCTGCCAAAGCGAACGGGACGGGATCGGACAGCTTTCCGGCGGCAACCAGCAAAAGGTGATGATCGCCCGCTGGCTGATGGAGCCTTGCCGGGTGCTGTTGCTGGATGAGCCGTTTCAGGGCGTCGATATCGGCGCAAGACGAGACATCGGGCGGCATATCCGCGCCTCAGCCGACGGGCGGGCAACCCTGGTTTTCCTGGCCGAGATTGACGAGGCGCTGGAAGTCGCCGACCGCATCGTGGTGATGAACGAAGGACAGATCGCCGCGGAACATATCAACGATAACATAGACCTGACAGCGCTGGTTGCGGATATCTCTGGTGCGGATCAGGCGGGTGTAGGATTATGAATGACCGCGTTCTCGACTTTGCCATCAAATACGGATTTCTTATCCTGCTGACCGGGCTGGTGATCTATTTCAGTATCGCAGCAACCGGTTTCTACGATGCACGCTCTGCGGCGTTTATCCTGCAATCCGTGGCGATCACCGGCATTCTGGCGCTTGGCGTGACCTGTACGCTGGTGGTGGACGGGTTTGATCTATCGATCGGGGCGGTCGCAACCTCAGCGCTGATGCTGTCGGCCTATTCCATGGTCATTCTGGAACACCCCGCCTATGTGGCGGTGCTGCTGTGCCTTGGCATGGGGGCATTGGTCGGGCTGATCAACGGGCTTTTGGTCGTGAAGTTCCGGGTGCCGGATCTGTTGGCAACACTTGGCATGATGTTCCTGCTGATCGGGCTGCAGCGCATCCCAACGCAGGGCAATTCCATCGCCACCGGAATGGCGCTGGCCGATGGCCAAAACGCGGAAGGCACGTTTTCGCAGGCCTTCCTCTGGCTGGGGCGGCACCGATTCGATCTGTACATCGAACGTCTTGTGCCCGTACCGGTGGTGATTTTCCTGGTCATCGCCCTGCTGATTTGGGTGTTCCTCGGGCTCACCCGGCACGGGCGGCTGATGTACGCCATCGGCTCGAACGAGCGTGCGGCCGCGCTGGTGGGCACGCCGGTCAACACCTACAAGGTGGTGGCTTACATGATCTCGGGCGTCACCGCCTCAATCGGTGGGATATTGCTGGCCGCCCGGCTGGGACGCGGAGATATCGCCAGCGGCAACAACCTCCTACTGGACAGCGTCGCCGCCGCCCTGATCGGCTTTGCCGTATTGGGGGCAGCCCGGCCCAACGCTTTTGGCACGGCTATCGGTGCGCTGTTTGTCGGCATTCTCTTGCAGGGCATGACGATGATGAACGCGCCCTACTATACCCAAGACTTCGTGAAAGGCGTGGTGCTGGTCGCAGCGCTGGTCTTCACCTTCTACCTGTCGTCGCGCCGCAGCGGCGCGGGACACTAAAGCAACAAAAGGGAGGAACTACAAAATGCTAAGACGGAATTTCATGGCACTTGCCAGTGCCGCAACCATGGCACTGGGCGGACATGCAGCCCTTGCACAAGACCGCCCCACCCCGTTTGACGAGCCCGACAAAGTCACCATCGCATTGGTTCGGTATCTATCGACCGGTGACTTCTTTCAGGCCTATCTGTCAGGCGTTGAGACACAAGCCGAAGCACTGGGTGTCGAATTGCGCGTGCTGGACAGCCGTCAGGATGCTGCCTTGCAGGCGGATATGGTGGATCAGGCGATCTCGCTCGGTGTGGATGGGATCATCATTCAGCATGGTCTGACTGAATCCATGAAAGACGCAGCCCAACGGGCGGTGGATGCGGGCATCAAGGTTGTGGCCTTTGATGTGAATGTCGAAAATGATGCGATCCCGCAGATCGAACAGTCTGATTATATGCTTGGCAAGCTGGCGCTGGAGCAAGCGGTCAAGGACAACGGCACTGATTTCACCGCCGGTTATGTCTATGTCCCGGGCATAGCCCCGTTGGATCGAAGGCATGTCGCCTGGGAAGAGGTCAAGGAAGCCAATCCCGACATCACCGAGGCTGCGATGTTCGGCACGCTCGACAACCCGATTGCCAACTCGGTCGCCAACCAGGCGCGCGCTGTGCTGCAGGCAAACCCGAATATCAACGTGGTTTTCGCCCCTTATGATGAATTCGCCAAGGGTGTGAAGATCGCTGTGGATGAGGCCGGATTGACCGACGATATCGACATCTACTCTGCCGATGTCTCAACCGCTGATATCTCGGCCATGCGCGAACCCGGCTCTGCCTGGGTTGCAACCGTTGCCACCAACCCGGCAGTGGTCGGCGAGGTTTCGGTGCGTGCACTAGCGCTGATGCTGGCCGGTGAGGATCCGGGCAAGCAAGTGGTGGTTCCGCCAACCCTGATCACTCAGGATTTCCTGAACGAACAGGACATCAAGAACATGGATGATCTGGGCGCGAAGATGCCCCAGTTCCAACACGCTGACGTGGCGATGGCTGACTGGATGCCGCTGCCATCCCGCTGAAGCGAGCGCGCCCGCCCCTTTTCCCCGGGGGGCGGGCGACCTTACAGGAAAGACCTCGGATGCTGAACGGAATTGACCCGCTGACCACACCTGACCTTCTGGCCGCTTTGGCACGTATGGGCCATGGCGATGAGGTTGTGATTGCGGATGCGAATTATCCGGCAGCGCGCAGCGCGCATGGCTGTCAAATCTGTGGTGTGATCACGTATCCCGGTCATGACGCGGCTATGGTGGCCAACCTGATTACCAAGCTGATGCCTCTGGACGGCTTTCACGACTATGCCGCCCTGCGCATGCAAATCGACGATGCCCCAGATAAAATGAGCGACGTGCATACCGCCGTCTGGGATGTCCTGACCCCGCGCCTGCCCGAGGGCGCAAAACTGTCGAGTATCGAACGGCACGCATTTTATCGCCACGCCGCCACCTGCTTTGCCGTCGTGCATTGCAGCGAAGCGCGGCCCTTTGGCTGCTTTATCCTGCGCAAAGGCGTCATTTTCTGACCCAGCGCGCCCTGCCGCTCTTGAGGAGACCTGCCGCATGCGCAACGAAAGACAGACCGAGGATGTCGCCAAAGGCATCCGCCGCCGGGTGTTTGAACACACGATCCGCAATAATGGCGGCTATCTCAGTCAGGCATGTTCTGCCGCCGAGCAGCTGGCCTGGCTCTATAACGAGGCGCTTAATCTTGGCGCGCCAACACTGCCGTTGATCCCAAAGCCATTTGCCGGTGTCCCCTCTGCCGACAATCCCGATTACCACACTGGCGCAGGCTACAACGGCCCGGCGGCTCCGGAATACGATCGGCTGTTTATCGCCCCTGCGCATTACGCGCTGGTCGCCTACGCCACCCTGATTGAGGTCGGGCGGATGGCACCCGAGGGCCTTGAGATGTTCAACAAGGATGGCTCCAGCGTCGAGATGATCGGGGCCGAGCATTCTCCGGGGATGGAGGTGCATAACGGCACGCTGGGCATTGGGCTGTCCACAGCCGCAGGTCTTGCCTATGGCCGTAAACGCCGGGGCGAGACCGGCAAAACCTGGGTTTTCATGTCCGATGGCGAAGTGCAGGAAGGCCAGACATGGGAGGCCGTTCAGGCCTGTGCCCATCATGGGGTCGAGGTCAAGGCGATCATGGATGTTAATGACCAGCAATGCGATGGCGCGATGTCCAGCGTGATGGAGGTTGGCGATATCCGGCAGAAATTCCTGACCTTCGGGGCTGCTTGTATCGAAGTGGATGGTCATGACCTTGGTGCCATTCGCGATGCCGCAGCTGAACCGCATGACGGAAAACCGCTGATCATTCTGGCCCGGACCAGCCCGTTCCACACCATGCCAATCCTTGAGGAACGCTTCCCGCGCCTGCATTACGTGCGCTTCAAATCCGCTGACGAACGCGCCCGTTTCAACACGTCCATCGCCGCCGATCTGGGCGTCGATCCCATTGACTACGCGCACTGACGAAGGCTCAACATGGTCGAAATGGTCAACCGCCCCTATGCCGCCGCATTCGAGAAATTCGCCGCGGGAAATCCCGATATCCTGTGCCTGAGCGCCGATCTGACCTCCTCGTGTGAGGTGGACGGGTTCCGCGACCGGCATCCGGATCAGTTCATAAGCCTTGGCATGGCAGAACAGAATATGATGAGCTTTGCCGGTGGGCTGGGCCTGGCCGGGTTCCGGCCCTTTATTCATACCTTCAGCGTCTTCATGTACCGCCGTCCGTATGATCAGTTGATGGCCTCCGTCGCCTACCCAAGGCGCAAGGTGCGGCTGATGGGCTTTTTGCCAGGTGTCACGACGCCCGGCGGTATGACGCATCAGTCGATTGAGGATATCAGCGTCATGCGCTCCATCCCCAACATGACCATTCTGGAAACCGGCGATGCGACCGAGGTCGAGAGCATTTGCGAAGCCGCCGACAGCATTGACGGCCCTGTCTGGTGCCGGGTGTTGCGCGGCTCTGTCCCACGGCTGTTCGATACGCCGATCAAGGTTGGTGAAATGCGGGTCTTGTCCGAAGGTGACGACGTTCTGGTGGTCACAGCAGGCATTTGCACCGAAGAGGCAATGCGCGCCCGCGCGGCCTTCGCCAAGGCCGGGCTGAGCATCCGGCACCTGCATCTGCACACGATAAAGCCCTTCGACGCAGCGGCGCTGCTGGACCATATCGGCAGCGTGAAGCACGGCGTTGTGACGCTGGAAAACCATGTGACCGAGGGCGGCATTGGCAGCCTTGTGGCCGAAACCATGGCCGATGCCGGTGTCGGAAAGCGGCTGGTGCGGCTGGGGTTGAAGGATACTTATGCCCATGGCGGCTCTCGCCCCTATCTGATGCAGCATTACGGTCTGGATGCCACCGCGCTGGTGCGCGGGATCGAGTATCTGATGGGGCAGGATTTCGGTATTACCGAGGATGATCTGTCTGCCGCCCGCATTGATGACGTCCATTCCCTCGTCAAGGCCGAGGCCCTGTGATGGACCGCTTTGTCGTCACCTATCGTCTGGTGGCTGAAACACGCGAAGATGCCGAGGCTCTGGCCGATGCCATTGCCTTGGAAGACACCCTCGAAATCCCCCGCGACGTGGTGCCCGCCGGTTATATCGAGGATACGATCCTGGGCCGAGTCGAGACGGTAGAGGCCGCGGATGACGCGGCGTGGACCGCCCGGATCGCCTATCACATCGATGCGGTCGGGCGGGAATTGCCGCAACTGTTGAATGTTGTGCTGGGCAATGCCTCTATCCTGAAAGGGGTGAAGGCCGTGGAGCTGACCCCGAACCCCGACCTTACCAGACGCTTCCCCGGCGCGCGCTATGGCGTGGAGGGTTTGCGCCGCCTGACTGGGCGCACCACTGGCGGCTATGTCTGCCCGGTGATCAAGCCGCAGGGATCCTCCACCGAAGCGCTTGCGCGCCTTTGCTATCTGACCGCGAGGGCGGGTGCCGATATCGTCAAGGAAGACCACGGATTGGCCAATCAAGACGCTGCCCCGTTCCGCGCGCGGGTCAGCGCCTGCGCCCGGGCCGTCGCGCGCGCCAACGAAGAACGCGCCGCCGAGGGGGAAAGGTCACGCGCCCTCTATCTGCCGAATATCGGTGGGCATGGTGATCAAGTGCGTGATCTTGCGCTTTTTGCCAAAGAGGCGGGTGCCGATGGCGCATTGCTGATCCCGGGGCTTTATGGCTTTGACGCCATGAACCGGCTGGCGCAGGACCCGGATTTCGATCTGCCGATCATGGCGCATCCCAGTCATTTGGGTCCTTATGTTCTGTCGCCTGATCATGGCTACAGCCACGGCATGCTGTTCGGGCAGATGATGCGGCTGGCCGGTGCCGATATCTCGGTCTTTCCCAATCACGGCGGACGCTTTGGCTTTTCGGTTGCAGAGTGCCAACAAATCGTCGCCGCCTGTCATACCCCCGATGGCATCGGCCGCTCCATCCTTCCCAGCCCCGGCGGCGGCATGTCGATCGAGCGTTTGCCCGACATGATGCAGCTTTACGGGCCGGATTGCGTCTATCTGCTGGGCGGCAGCCTGCTGCGATATGGCGAACGGATCGGCGATGCCATCCGCGAGATGCGTGCGGTGCTTAGCCCCGCGTAGCGCGTGTAAGACCCCACAGACGGCAGATCAGAACAGCACAGATGGCAACCATGTCGCCAAAACCGGCAGGGCATAAATTAACCCGATCCCAACCAGCTGCAGCCCTATAAACGGCGCAACCCCCGCATAAATTTGCGTTGTCGTAACGCTTTTGGGCGCGACACCGCGCAGATAGAAAAGCGAAAACCCGAAAGGCGGCGTCAGAAAGCTGGTTTGCAGGTTGACGGCCAGCAGGATGCCCAGCCAGATCGGGTCATGCCCCATCAGGATCAGCGCCGGTGCAACGAGGGGCAGCACGATCACCGAAATCTCGACAAAGTCCAGAAAGAACCCCAGGACAAAGACGAACAGCAGGACAAAGATCAACGCACCGGTAGCCCCGCCCGGCAGGTTACCAAGGATGGCGGCAACGCGGTCCTCGCCGCCCAGCCCGATAAACACCAGTGAGAAAAAACCCGCAGCCAGAATGGTGGCGAAGATCATCGCCGTCATGGTCATGGTCGCATCGAGCGCCGGTTGCAGAACCCGCTCGCGCAGACCAACGCGCAAGGTTTGCACGATGGCGGCCAATCCCAGAAGCGCCAACACCACATATACCCCGCCAGCGACCATCTGGGCCACTCCAAGATCGTTACGCTGGAACCGGACCGGGTACAGGCCCGAGGCTATCCCAAGCAAGACCAGCGAAAGCGCACCGACAAGGATCAGGCGCGCGCCGGACTGCAACCGCAACCCGGCCAGCAGCAATGCCCCCACCGCACCGACTGAGGCCGCCTCGGTCGGGGTTGCGACGCCGCCAAGGATCGCACCAAGAACCGCGATGATCAGGATGACGGGCGGGGCGACGGCTGAAATCACCTCCTTGATTGTCGGCGGTCCTTGCGTATCGGGGGAGGGCGGCATGTCCTGCGGGCGCAACCGTCCGCGCAGCACGATATAGATCAGGTAAAGCCCCACAAGGACCAGTCCCGGGATCAAAGCCGCGGCAAAGAACTGCCCGACCGATAACGCCTCGACCGAGAACTTCCCCTGCTCGTACTGTGCCTGCTGGTAGGCATTCGACATGACATCCGACAGGATGATCAGCAGGGTCGATGGCGGGATGATCTGGCCAAGCGTTCCGGCGGTGCAGA
The DNA here is from genome assembly GCF_054457435.1 of Halovulum sp. GXIMD14793. NCBI lineage: Bacteria > Pseudomonadati > Pseudomonadota > Alphaproteobacteria > Rhodobacterales > Paracoccaceae > Halovulum > Halovulum sp. GXIMD14793. Next base: position 47,076 of record NZ_JBTLNE010000011.1, read on the forward strand.
CAATCCCCGAGGCAACACGCGGATCATAACCACTGCGCAACATGGTCGGCAGCGCGATCATGCCCATGGCCACCACGGTGGCCCCGACAATCCCGGTGGAAGCGGCCAACAATGCACCCACCAGCACGACAGAAATCCCCAGCCCACCCCGCAGACCGCCAAACGCGCGGCCCATCATGGTCAGCAGATCCTCGGCGATGCGGCTTTTCTCAAGCACAGCGCCCATCAGCACAAACAGCGGGATGGCGATCAGAACCTCGTTCGAGATCAGGCCAAACACCCGCTGGCTTAGCGCCCCAAGCAAGCTGATCTTCATCACCCCGGTTGCCCAGCCAAGATAGGCAAAGCCGATCGCTACCCCCGCGATCGAGAACGCCACCGGAAATCCCGAAAGCACCGCCACAATCAGCGCTGCGAACATCAGCAGATCAAGATACTCGGTCACGTCTCAGCTGGCCCCGCAAACAGCCGGATCAGGGATGACAGCGACTGGATCAGCAACAGGATACAGAAAGCTGGGATCAGCGATTTCAACAGGAAGACCGCCTTGATGCCACCAACGGATATCGGGCCTTCAAGGATGGCCCATGAATTGCGCACTGTCGGCCAGGACCAGTACAGCAGGGCCAGCATTGACGGGATCAGCAGAAACAGATGGCCAAAAATGTCGACTCGCCGCTGCCCCGCCGAACCAAGCCGAGCATAGAACACATCCACCCGAACATGGCCATCGACCAGCAGGACATAGCCCGCGGCCAGCATGAACAGGGTCGCGTGCATATAAAGCACGCTTTCCTGTGCCGCGATGACATTCACCCCAAAAACATAGCGCCCGACAACGATGGCGAACTGGACCAGCATCATCAACAGCGCAAGCCAGCGCACCGCCTGGCCGATCAGGCGGTTGATCGCATCAATCATGTTGGCAAATTTCTGCACACGCGTTCCCGTTACCTGGCAGTCCGGCCGGGCGCTACAGTTGCACCCGGCCGGACCAAAGCCTTAGTAACCCATGACCGAGGCACGGGCGTTCATCTGGCCGTTATCGGCATAGGTCATGTATCCCCCGACGCTGTCGCGGTAGGCGACAAAGCTTTCGGTGATGCGCTTGACCAGGTCGTCCTCGTCCTGACGCAACTCATCAATCACCTCTTTGGCGGCCTGACCCATCGCCGCGATCACGTCATCGGGCAGCTTTTTGACCTGAACCCCCTCATCCGCGACCATCTTTTGCAAGGCGGCGGCGTGCTTGGTGGTGTATTCGGTCCAGACCGGGTTATAGAGGCTTTCGCAGGCCAGACTGACCGCCTGTTTCAGATCATCGGGCAGGTCATTATAGGCATCAGCGTTCACGCCGCATTCCTCAGCCGAGGACGGCTCGCCAACGCCGGGCCAGTAGTAGTTTTTCGCCACCTGGACATAGCCAAGCGCGCTGTCGGTCCAGGGACCGATGAACTCGCCCGCGTCCAAAGCACCGGTCTGCAGCGCCTGAAACATATCCGGGCCGCTCATCGCCTGCGCCGCCATACCAAGTTTGGAGGCCATCTCTGAAGCCAGGCCAGTGGTGCGATAGCGCATGCCCTTAAGGTCTTCGACCGAGTTGATCTCATTTTTGAACCACCCGGCCCATTGCGGACCGGAATTGCCACAAAGGAACGGTTTGATGCCAAAGCGGCCATACATCTCGTCATAAAGCGCCTGCCCCCCACCATGATAGAGCCAGCCGAACTGTTCGTCAGCGCGCAGGCCAAAGGGCTGCGATCCGAACAACAGAATGCCCTTTGACTTGGAGCCCCAATAGGCCGGAACCGCGTGGTAAAGCTCCGCCGTGCCTTCGCTGACGGCATCAAAGACACCGCGGCCCGGCACCAATTCGCCCGAGGCGAACAGCTTTACCTCGATCCGACCACCGGACAATGCGGTGATGCGGTCGGCCAGCATCTGGGCAGCCACACCCGGTCCGGGCAGGTTTTTGGGCCATGCGGTGACCATCTGCCATTGTCGCTTATCCTGCGCGATGGCCGGGCTTGCCAGGGCTGTTGCTGCGGCACCCGCCGTGCCGACGCGAATAAAGTCTCTGCGTTTCATATGCGGTCTCTCCCTTCTGCTACGTTTAACGATGGCCGGGATCAGGTCCCCAATATCCCCGGCAGACGCAACCCGTGCGCACGGGCGCAATCTATGGCCTCCTCATACCCGGCATCAGCGTGGCGCCAGACGCCACTGGCCGGATCGTTCCACAAGACCCGCTCCAGCTTGCGGGCAGCGGCGTCGGTTCCGTCAGCGACGATCACAACACCGGCATGCTGGCTAAAGCCGATACCGACCCCGCCGCCATGGTGCAGGCTGACCCATGTCGCCCCGCTGGCCGTGTTCACAAGTGCATTCAGCAACGGCCAGTCACTGACCGCATCCGAACCGTCCTTCATCGCCTCGGTTTCCCGATTGGGCGACGCAACAGAGCCGCTGTCAAGATGGTCCCGCCCAATTACAACCGGAGCGCTTAATTCACCGCTGGCCACCATCTCGTTGAACTTCAGCCCGGCACGGTGACGATCCCCCAGCCCGATCCAGCAAATCCGGGCGGGCAGCCCCTGAAAGGCAATCCGATCCCGTGCCATATCCAGCCAATTATGCAGATGCGCGTTGTCCGGAAACAGCTCCTTCATCGCCTGATCTGTCTTGTAGATATCCTCGGGATCGCCGGATAGCGCGCACCAGCGGAACGGGCCTATGCCGCGGCAGAATAGCGGACGGATATAGGCCGGGACAAAACCGGGAAAGGCAAAGGCGTTTTCCAGCCCCTCATCCTGGGCGACCTGCCGGATGTTGTTGCCATAGTCCAGGGTTGGCACACCGTCATTCCAGAAATCCACCATCGCGGCGACATGCTGTTTCATGCTGGCCCGCGCGGCCTGTTCCACCGCTTTCGGATCGCTTTCACGGCGGCTGCGCCATTCCCCAAGAGTCCAGCCAAGCGGAAGATATCCGTTGATCGGGTCATGGGCCGAGGTCTGGTCCGTCACAATGTCAGGGCGGACGCCGCGGGCGTATATCTCGGGGAATATCTCGGCAGCATTGCCAAGAAGGCCAACGGATTTCGCCTCTCCGGCCTTGGTCCAACGCTCGATCATGGCCAGTGCGTCGTCCAGATTATCGGCCTTTTCGTCCAGATACTTGGTGCGCAGACGAAAATCGATGCTGTCAAGGTTGCATTCCACCGCAAGACAGCAGGCCCCGGCAAAAACCGCCGCCAGCGGCTGCGCGCCGCCCATGCCGCCCAACCCGCCGGTCAGGATCCAGCGTCCTTTCAGATCGCCGTCATAGTGCTGACGCCCGGCTTCAGCAAAGGTTTCATAGGTGCCCTGCACGATGCCTTGGGTGCCAATGTATATCCACGACCCGGCGGTCATCTGGCCATACATCATCAGGCCCTTGCGATCGAGTTCGTTGAAGTGATCCCAATTGGCCCAATGCGGCACGATGTTGGAATTCGCGATCAGCACACGCGGGGCATTCTCATGGGTGCGGATGATGGCAACCGGTTTGCCGGACTGCACGATCAGGGTTTCGTCCGCTTCCAGATCTTTCAGCCCGGCAACAATGTTGTCGAAATCGTCCCAGGTCCGGGCCGCGCGCCCGATCCCGCCATAGACCACCAGTTCATGCGGGTTCTCTGCCACATCGGGATGCAGATTGTTCATCAACATCCGCAGCGGCGCTTCGGTCTGCCAGCTTTTGGCGTTCAGCTCGGGACCGGTCGGCGGGTAGATCTCACGGATGTTCTTTCGCGGATCAGGCATCAGGGTCTCCATTCGGTTAGAAACTGCAGGATCGGGCGCAAATAGCTGCGCAGCTGGTCAGATTTGCCCGGGTCATAGGTCCAGGGCGGCATTTCGGACTGCAGATAGGTGGATTGCGCCAGTTCCATCTGAATAGCGTGCCATCCCTGTTCGGGCCGTCCATAATGGCGTGTCGTCCAGCCGCCCCGAAAGCGCCCGTTCAACACACTGGTATAGCCATCCGCCCCGTCACAGATGGCCCGCACGCCGCTGGTGATGGTCTGAGCGCAGGTCTTGCCATCATTGGTGCCGATGTTGAAATCCGGCAGGGTCCCCTCGAACAGGAACGGGATATGTCCACGGATCGAATGACAATCATACAGCACCGCAAAGCCGTGCCGGGCAGACACGCGCTGCATCTCTGCTTCGAGCTCTGCGTGATAGGGCGCGTGATAGGCCTGACGCCGCCGCTCCATCTCAGCCGCATCCAGTTCCCGGTCAGCTTCATAGATCGGCTGACCGTCAAAATCCGTCAGCGGACAAAGGCTTGTGGTGTTCTGTCCGGGGTACAGGCTGACACCCGCCGGGTCGCGATTGACGTCGATTGCATAACGATGGATGCAAGTTCGGACGGTCGTAACATCCGGCACCAGCCCGTCATACAGCTGATGAATATGCCAGTCGGTATCAGCCAGTGCGCGTCCCCGCTCGTTCAACGCCTCAGCCACCTGTTCTGGCAATTCCGTTCCGGTATGCGGCAAACCGAGGATCAGCGGGCTGTCGCCTTGTGTGATCTCCAGAAAACTCACGGGTGCAGCTCCACACCCGCCGCCTGCGCCAGGTGATCGCTCTGGATCAGGGCAGCCGCAGCTTCGATATCGCCAGATACCACACGATCCTCGCCCAGAACGGCGACGCGGGTGCGAAGGGCGTCTATCGCCCGCTGCAAGGCGGGTGAGGTCGCCAAGGGCGCGCGATGGCCGACACCCTCGGCGGCGCAGATTGCCTCCACCCCCAGGATCATAGACAGATTGTCGACCATGCGTATCAGCCGGCGCGCACCATGGGCGGCCATGCTGACATGATCCTCTTGATTGGCGCTGGTTGGGGTCGAGTCGGTCGAGCAGGGATTGGCCAGATGCTTGTTCTCGCTCATCAGCGCGGCCGAGGTGACCTCGGCAATCATCAGGCCGGAATTCAGGCCCGGGTCAGGTGTCAGGAACGGCGGCAGATCATGGCTGAGCGCGGGGTCCACCATAAGCGCCACCCGCCGCTGCGCGATGGCACCGATTTCGGCCAGGGCCAGCGCCATCTGGTCAGCGGCAAAGGCGACCGGCTCGGCGTGGAAATTGCCACCCGACAGGATGTCACCGCTATCGGTAATGACCAGCGGGTTGTCGGTGACGGCATTCGCCTCAACCTCAAGCGTGCGGGCCGCCTGACGCAGCAGGTCCAGCGCCGCACCCGTCACCTGCGGCTGACACCGAATGCAATAGGGATCCTGCACCCTTGCATCGTCTTCCCGGTGGCTTTCGCGGATTTCACTTCCCTCCATCAGGCGGCGCATCTCGGACGCCACCTCGATCTGGCCCGCATGGCCGCGCAGCGCGTGGATTGCAGGCTCAAACGGCGCGGTTGAGCCCATGATCGCATCCGTAGAAAGGGCCGAGGTCACCAGCGCCCCGCGCAAAAGCCGTCGCGTAGCGAACCATGCGGCCAACGCCTGCGCGGTGGAAAACTGCGTGCCATTGATCAGCGCCAGCCCCTCTTTCGGGCCAAGCGTGACGGGCGTAAGACCGGCCTGGCGTAGCGCCTGTGCGCCGTCCATCCTTTCGCCGCTGACCAGCGCCTTCCCCTCACCGATCATCACCAGCGCCAGATGCGCCAGCGGGGCCAGATCGCCCGATGCCCCGACAGAGCCCTGCACCGGAATAACCGGCACCACACCTGTGGCCAGCATCCCCTCAAGCAATGCACAAATATCCCAACGCACACCAGATGCGCCGCGCCCCAGCGAGATCAGCTTCAACGCCATCATCAGCCGTGTGGTATCCGCCTCCAACGCCGGGCCGACCCCGGCGCAATGCGAGCGGATCAGATTGCGTTGCAGGGTCGCCGTATCACTGGCCGGAATACTAACCGAGGCCAGCTTACCAAAGCCGGTGTTAACACCATAAACAGGCACGCTGCCCTCCGCCGCCTGCGCCACCAATGCGGCGGATGCGTCGACCCCGGCCCGGGCCGCAGGATCAAGTCCAACTTCCCCTGTGCCGCGCCAGATATCCTCTAACTGATCCAGTGAAACCTGGCCGGGCGACAGCGTTACCATGGGCCTTTTCCTTCATATATGCGTGTGTGCAATGGATTGACGCCGATGCGATAGCTCAGCTCTGCCGGGCTTTCGACATCCCAAACCGCCAGATCAGCGCGCGTGCCCTGCCTGACCACACCGCGATCCTGAAACCCAAGGGCGCGGGCGGCATGGCGGGTTGTGCCTGCAAGGGCCTCTTCCGGGGTCAAGCGGAACAGGGTGCAGGCCATGTTCATCGCCAGCAGCAAAGAGCCCATCGGCGACGACCCCGGGTTCAAATCTGTCGCCACCGCCATCGGTACGCCATGGGCGCGAAACGCCGCGACCGGCGGGGCCTGAGTTTCGTGCAGCGTATAGAACGCCCCGGGCAACAGAACCGCAACACTTCCCGCCTCGGCCAGCAGATGCGCATCCGTTTCGGTCGCGTATTCCACATGATCCGCCGAAAGCGCATTGAACCGCGCGGCAAGGGCCGTGCCGCCGATATGGCTCAGCTGTTCGGCATGCAACTTGACCGGCAGACCAAGTGCCTGCGCAGCATCAAACACACGGGCAATCTGATCGGGCGAGAACGCGATCCCCTCGCAGAAGCCATCAACCGCATCGACCAGACCCATCGCATGAGCGGCATGGAGGGCGGGGATACAGACCGTGTCGATATACGCGTCCGCCTCTGCCCCGGCGGGAACGGCATGGGCACCCAGAAAGCTTGTTCTGACGGTGATATCGCGCGACGCCGCGACCTGCCGGGCGACCCGCAGCATTTTCAGCTCGGTCTCGATATCCAGACCATAACCGGATTTGATCTCGACCGACGCCACACCCTCGGCGATGAAACGGTCAACACTGGCAAGAGCACGGGCCAGCAGATCAGCCTCGGACGCCGCGCGGGTCGCCTGCACGGTCGAGACGATGCCGCCCCCGGCCCTGGCCACTTCTTCATAAGTCGCACCGTTCAGACGCATTTCAAATTCTGCCGCGCGATTGCCGCCATGCACCAGATGGGTATGGCAATCAATCAGCGCAGGCGTGATCAGCCGTCCGCCAAGATCAGTGCTGTTGCCGCTGTCCGGGCAGTCCGCGCGGGCCCCAACCCAAGCAATCCGGCCGTCCTCGACCACCAATGCCGCATCGCGCAGCAGCCCGTAGGCCGCGCCGTGCGCAGGGTCCATGGTGGCGATATCGATATGGGTCAGAACAGTGGGCACGAGGACAGGTCACTTGATTAACGCTACGTAAAACCGTATTAAGTACGCACATATTATGTCAAGAGCCTCCTGACCGTGCCGCACATCCACGCCAAACAAATCCTGACCCCAACCGGCTGGCAAACCGACCAGCAGGTCACGGTCAGATCTGATGGAAAGATCGCCTCGGTCGGACCGCAGATTGATACCCCCGACACACGTGTCGATGTCCTGCTGCCTGCGCCCGTCAACCTGCACAGCCACAGCTTTCAGCGCGCCATGGCAGGCCTGACCGAGGCACGCGGCCCCGATCCGTCCGACAGCTTCTGGACCTGGCGGCGGCTGATGTACCGGTTCCTCGACCAACTGACGCCTGATCAGGTCGAGGCGATTGCCGCACAGGTCTTTCTGGAAATGCTGGAGGCTGGATATGGCGCGGTCGCGGAATTTCACTATCTGCATCACGCCATCGGCGGTCGGGCCTATGACAATCTGGCAGAACTGTCCGAACGGATCATTGCCGCAGCCGGGCAGGCCGGGATCGGGCTGACCCTGTTGCCTGTGCTTTACCAATATGGCGGCTGCGACAAGCGCCCGCTGCAGGGCGGGCAACTTCGGTTCAGCAACGACCCGGCGCGATACGTCCGCCTGCACGAGGCCGCAACCGCAGCGATTGCCGCCGGCCCAGCCGATTTCACCATAGGCACAGCCCCGCATTCGCTGCGCGCTGTGGATCAGGACGGTCTGCAGGCAGCTGTAACCCTTGCTGGTGACCGCCCGATCCATATGCATCTGGCCGAACAAACCGCCGAGATTGAGGAGGTTCTGGCCCATTGCGCCGCCCGCCCCGCCGAATGGCTGCTGGATAATTGCGATGTAGGCCAGAATTGGTGCCTGATCCACTGCACCCATATGACACCGGACGAGACCTCAACCCTGGCCCAAAGCAAGGCCGTGGCCGGGTTGTGTCCGATCACGGAATCCAGTCTGGGAGACGGCATCTTTAATGGCACAAGCTATCTGGCCGCAGATGGCCGGATCGGCGTGGGATCGGATTCGAACATCCATATCTCGCTGTTTGAAGAGATGAAGACGCTGGAATATTCGCAACGTCTGCGCGACCGGACCCGCGCAGCACTGGCAACCAAGACGCACTCCACCGGGCGGGTCCTGTTCGACAGTGTTACCGCCGGCGGTGCACAGGCCGCAGCCCGCCCCAGCGGGCGCATATCTGCCGGTCATCTGGCCGATCTGGTCGGCCTGTCGGTTGACAATCCATGGCTTTGCAACCGCAGCGGGGATACTCTGCTGGATACTGCGATCTTTGGCGGTCACGGGCAGGATTGCATCACAGATGTCTGGAGCGCGGGCCGCCATGTGGTCCGCGATGGCCAGCATTTCCGCCATGAAGCCATCACGCAGCGTTTCGTTAGTGTTATCAAAGACCTGGGGCAGACCATCTGAGCGACACGGACCGCATAACCTGGCAGCGCGTCCACGAAGAGATCCTGCAGCGGATCCTCGACGGCATCTATGGTCCGGGCGCGCGCCTGCCTCGCGACGAAGATTTCGCGGCTGAGTTCGGCTGCGCCCGCAGCACCGTGCAGCGCGCCATGAGCGAATTGTCAAAACGCGGCACGATCGAGCGCCGTCGCAAAGGCGGCACCCATGTCCTGAGCCACCCCGTCACCCGCGCGATAATCGACATCCCGATCACCCGCAAAGAGATCGAGGCAGAGGGCAAGACCTATGGTTATCAACTGATTTCCCGCACCCTGACGGACTGCCCGGCAGAGATTGCCGCAAAACTGAATCTGGCTGAGCCCAGAACAATGCTGCATGTAGAGGCCCTGCATCTGGCCGACCAGCACCCCTATGCCTTCGAAGATCGCTGGATTTCCGTCGACACCGTCCCGGAAATCCTAAACGTCGACCTGACTCGGCAGAATGCCAACGAATGGCTGGTCCAGAACCGCCCCTACAGCCGCTGCGATCTGCTGTTTCACGCGCAAAACGCAAAAGTCACCGATGCAGACCTGCTGAGAGCCGATCTGAACGCAGCCCTGCTGGTCATTGAGCGCACAACCTGGATCGGCACGGATCCGATCACCGCCGTCAAGGTTGTAACCTCCCCGGGGTATAAGGTCGTCTCCAACTAGCCGGGGATGCCTGTTCCAGCGGCTCGTAAAAGGTGACAGCAACAATCATGGTTTGTGAATTGCGGCGATATCTGTCGTTCGGTCCAACGCTTCTTGATACCTCAGCTGTCGCCACTTTCAGCTATTTTATCCTGGCTGCTGGGGAACTGTTCCTTGCCGAGGTTCGAGGCTATGTTCCCAGAAAGCCGCGAAGTCGACTTTGCTGCCATTCGTGAACGTGGCACTATAGCCAGTTATGAAACAAGATGATGTGTTAGGCTTAATGCTGCTTCATGCCCTGCCATTTGATGGGCGTATGTGGAAAAATCAATCCAAGATCATCCCAGAACACACCTACGCGCCCGACCTTTATGTGTTTGGGGACAACATAACACGGTGGGCCATCGAATGCCCAAGGAGCATGCCCACACGGCGATTTGTTGTTGTTGGGTGCTCGGTTGGCGGCTCGTGTGCCTTGGAAGTTCTGAACCTTGCTCCAGAACGTGTTATGGCCACTGTTCTATTCGGGACCAAAGCACGCCGCCGCGCCAATCCCACAAGTCTTAAAGAGGAATGCAAGTTCATTAAGGATAAAGGGGTTTCGGCGGCTTGGGCAAGGTATTGGAAGCCACTCTTCGAAGGTAGAGAAAATGATTCTTGCTTCGGTGCCGCCGAAGCAATCGCATTGGCACAGTCTCGCGAAGGCCTAACCTGCGGTCTTAAAGCGTTTCATACACGCCCAAATCGAGAAGACGTGGTAGCCAAAACCCAGAGACCCATTCATATTGTTACTGGCGATGAGGATGTCCTTCCCGGCTTGGACTATTCTCAAGAACTCGCCACTTTAACCGCTGAAGCAAAGCTCCATGTTATCCGGGATTGTGGGCACTACGCGCCGCTTATGCAGCCAGAAGAGACAAACTCGCTTATCGCGAGCGTGGTATCTGAGGCGCGCAAGTTGAACTAAATCTGGGCTCGGATCTGCCAATCGCTGCACCGACCACGAAGGGCCGCTTCAGCAAAGCGTCAAATACTACTGAAACCAACATGGCTGAGATTGGTCGGAGTGAGAGGATTCGAACCTCCGACCCCCTGCTCCCGAAGCAGGTGCGCTACCAGGCTGCGCTACACTCCGACCGTGGGCGGAGCATCTACGCCTGTTTTTTCACCGTTGCAAGCCCCGCAAAGCCGGATATCTGCCCATATTGGCAGGTGATCAGAGGCGCGGCGGGCATGGCCATCGCGGCAGACAGCGGATCGCAAAACATCGACACCAGCGCTTGTCGCAATGCGGTCAAGCGCGGCCAGCGGGCGGGCAGCGTGAAAGCTGCGGCCCGGGGCATGGACGTTGAAACGGTGCAGCGCATCCAGCCCTTTTGTGCCGGACCATTCATTGAAGTCACCCGCTATCAGCGCCGGCACTCCATCTGGCAGCCGGTCACAAATGGCTTGCAATTGTCCCTGCCGATGGCGTCGCGTCAGACCCAGATGTACCGCCACGACAATCACCGGATGCGCCTGAAGGCGCAGATGCGCTATGACAGCCCCGCGTGGTTCCAGCCCAGGCAGGACCAGTGTTTCGATCCCGGTCACTTCAATGCCGGGCCGGACAAGAATGGTATTTCCGTGCCATCCGAGGCTGACGTCGTTTTGCGACACGTGAAGGGCCGTCAGGCCGGTCTTTTGCTGGATCTGTTGGCGGCACAAGGTTGCCGGGCGCGCGCCAAGGCGCCGGTCGGCCTCTTGCAGCACAACGATATCCGAATTCAGATCAGCAATGACCTGCAAGATCCTGTCAGGCCGCCGACGCCGATCCAGGCCGACGCATTTGCGGATGTTGTAAGACGCCAACCGAAAGGTCGTCTGCGGATGAAATGAACCGTTCATTGGTCCAATATGGGACATATCCCGCAAATGTGAATGCTTGCCGCCATTGAACGGACAACCTAGATTCACCTGAAAAGGTGTAAAATGCGTATTCTGGACAGAAGCTGGATCGTCAATGTGATCCGCGCCGTGCTGGTGATCGAGGCTGGGATATCCTTGTTCTCGGGCCGTGGGCTCAGCTTTTTTGTTGCGCTGGCGACGCTGGCTATCACATTTGCCCCGGCTGTCTTCGCCAAAAGGTTTCAGATCGAACTGCCAACGATCTTTGTTGTCTGGATCGTCATCTTTATCTTTTCCACGTTGTTTCTGGGCGAGGTCTTTGATTTCTACAACCGTTTCTGGTGGTGGGATGTGGTGCTGCATGGCGGATCAGCGCTGGGGCTGGGGCTGTTCGGCTTTTTGTTCATTTTCATGCTGTTTCAGGGGGATCGCTTTCTAGCACCCCCCCTTTGCCGTTGCTTTTCTGGCCTTCTGTCTGGCGGTAACAATCGGCGCAATCTGGGAGATTTTTGAGTTCGCAATGGACCAACTGTTCGGCCTGAACATGCAAAAGTCCGGGTTGGTCGACACGATGCAGGATCTGATCGTGGACACCATCGGCGCGAGTATCGGGGCCTTTGGCGGGTATCTTTACCTAAAAGGGAGTCGCGGTGGCAGACTGACCAAAATGATCGAAGAGTTCATCCAGATGAACCAAAAGTTCTACCGACGCATCCGCAAGGGGCCTGCCCCCAAGGGAAAAACACCTCCCGATAACAAGGGAGACTAAAGCGTTTCGGGATAAACCTGAGACACAAGCTTATCCCGAAACGCGGTGATAAGCCTATAGGGTGTACGCGTTTATGTGATGTCTCAAGGTAAACTCGAAACGCTTTAGGAGCACACGGCATTTGCATGCCGCATCAATGCTCGCCTGATCTGTTGCGACGCACCAGAAGCGCGGTGCGTGGGGTGGTGCCGGTTTCCTGGCGCAGGTGGAAGGCGCGCAAGACAGGGCGCAGCGGGGAAATCCCGATCCGAGCCTCGCGCAGCAACACATAGACGCCAGAGCCGATGATGATAGCCGCGCCGATGATGGTGTTAGCCGAGGGGCTTTCTTTGAAGAACAAGGCGCCAAACAACGTGGCCCACAGGATTTGCGAGTATTGCATTGGCGCGACCAGCACTGCCTCGGTCTCGCGGTAGGCATAGATCACCAGATATGTGGCCAATGTGGCCATCAGGGCGATCAGCGCGCTGGCACCAAGGTCTTCAATCGGCATAGGCACGTAAACAAAAGGCAGGATCGCACCCATGATGAAGAAATTCGCTACCATCGGGTACAGCATCAGCACAACAGGACGCTCCTCGGACCCGATCTTGCGCACGATAATAGAGGCCAACGCACTGCCAAATGCGGCCATCAGGGCGGCGGCATGGCCCAGTTTCAACTCTGTCTGGCCAGGTTGCAGAACGACAATAACCCCGGCCAGCCCGACCAGCACGGCCATCCAGCGGCGCAGCCGGACCCGTTCACCCAGCAATGGGACGGACAGAATGGTGATGATCAACGGTGTAGCAAAAAGAATCGCATAGGTTTCCGCCAGCGGCAGCACGGAAAACGCATAGAACACCGAGGCCGCCGTCATCACAATCGCAAGCGTCCGGATCAGATTCCACCAAAGGTGGCGCGGGATCAGCGATGCCTCTGTCCTGTCCTGAAGCAGCGCGACAAGGACGGTCGGAAACCCGAACAGGACAGAGAAAAAGACGATCTGAAAGGCGGAATACGTCCCGCCCAGATACTTTACCAGCACGTCATGCGTGGCAAAAATCGCAAAGGCGCCAAGGCCGGCGGCAATGCCGCGCAGCGGGCTTGACGCCGGGCCGCTCAAAGGCTGTCGTCCAGGGCTTGCACGACCGCATCGCCCATTGCCTGGGTGCTGACCGGGGTGCCATCCTCTGGCCCCATCAGGTCGGCAGTGCGCAGGCCATCGGCCAGCACTTTCTCAACCGCCTGTTCAACGCGGGTCGCATCCTCACCCATGTCGAAGGAATAGCGCAGCGCCATCGCAAAGCTAAGGATACAGGCAATCGGGTTTGCCTTGCCCTGCCCTGCGATATCGGGGGCAGAGCCATGAACCGGTTCATACAGCGCCTTGGGCCGGCCATTGGCCATCGGCGCGCCCAGACTGGCCGAGGGCAGCATGCCAAGGCTGCCGGTCAGCATGGCTGCGGCATCGGACAGAAGATCGCCAAACAGGTTATCGGTGACGATCACGTCGAACTGCTTGGGCCAGCGACACAGCTGCATCGCCCCGGCATCGGCATACATATGGCTCAGCTCAACATCCGGGTATTCGGCCTTGTGAACCTCATTCACCACATCACGCCACAGAACACCGGATTCCATGACATTGGCCTTTTCCATCGAACAGACCTTGTTGCCGCGCCGCTTGGCCAGTTCAAAGGCAGAGCGGGCGACGCGGGCGATCTCGCTTTCGGTGTAACGCTGGGTGTTGATGCCGATACGTTCGTTGCCCTCGGTGATGATGCCGCGCGGCTCGCCGAAATAGATGCCCGAGGTCAGCTCGCGCACGATCATGATATCAAGGCCCGCAACCACATCGCGTTTCAGCGAGGAAAAATCCGCCAGTGCATCAAAGCACTGCGCCGGGCGCAAGTTAGCGTAAAGGTCCATTTCCTTGCGCAGACGCAACAGGCCGCGCTCTGGTTTCACGCTGAAATCCAGATCATCATATTGTGGTCCGCCGACCGCGCCCAGCAGGACGGCGTCAACCTCTTGCGCCTTTTCCATAGTGTCGTCATGCAGCGGCGTGCCGTGCGTGTCATAGGCACAGCCGCCAACCAGATCTTCGGACACATCAAAGGCAACGCCGCGCGCCTTGCCCATCCAGCCGATGATCTTGCGCACCTCGGCCATGACCTCGGGGCCGATACCGTCACCGGGCAGGATCAGAAGGGATGGGTTGGTCATGGCAGCACTCTCCGACAGATAGGGGTTCTAAAATCGCGTAACGGCTCCGCCCGAGGCCGTCAATGGCGTGTCCCTTGCAAAAGCTTTTTGATTCTTGCTCAAACATGAAATAATGTTTCGGACGGACAGCATTTCTGACAACTAACACAAAATAGCAGGCCAGACATTCATGCCCAGCATCAAGCTAGACCCGATTGACCGCAAGATCCTGGCCGAATTGCAGGCCGACGGGCGAATGACCAATGTGGAATTGTCCAAACGCGTCGGTATCTCTGCCCCGCCCTGTCTGCGCCGGGTGCGTGCGCTGGAGGAAAGCGGCCTTATCCGTGGCTATCACGCTGACATAGACGCCCGCGAATTGGGCTTTGAGGTGCAGGTCTTTGCCATGGTCAGCCTGCGCAGTCAGGCCGAGGCCGACCTGTCTACCTTTGAAGCGCTGGCGCAGGGCTGGTCGCTGGTCCGCGAATGCCACATGCTGAACGGCGAAATCGACTTCGTGCTCAAATGCTGCGCCCCGGATCTGTCGACGTTTCAGCGTTTTCTGACCGAGGACCTGACAGCCGCGGAAAACGTGGCAAGCGTCAAAACCTCATTGGTTATCCGGTGCGGTAAAGATGAGCCTGGTGTGCCTTTTGATATAGTAGAAGCACGCATCGAAGACTGAAATCGGAAATATTTCAGATTTAAAGTGAACAAAAGTCACATCTAGAACGTCTTAGATGTGAAACTCTCACACTACTCAGCCTGATCCAAAACAAGACGGGCCTTCATCGGGGGACTTTAACAAGTGAGTGATCTGAAGATGAGACCTATACATGAACTTGGCAGGAGTTTTTTGAAGGCGGGACTTATTCCAATTCCGCTTTGCAAAAACAGCAAGCAGATAAGCTATCGCACAATGGGTCTGCGGCCCTATCATACATTCGCGGCCCGCAAGCGGTTCAAGGACGTCGCATTTCAGAGCTTGGCATTTCATCTGGCACTACAACCGCCCTGCCTGGACGACATTGATCGCTGGCTGGCCAATCATGATGGAAATTTGGGGATCGTCGCGGGGTTTGGCGGCCTGATCATATTGGACTTCGACGACAAGGCCTCTTTCCATAAATGGTTAGCGGCGAACACGCATTTGGCTGACACACCGGTAGAAGAGACCAAATGCGGCTACCATGTTTACCTGAGATGCCAACGCCCGATTGGATGTTCGACCCTTTACATGGGGAAATCGAAGGTTGGACACGTAAAGGGGTTTGGCGGATATGTAGCCTGTGCGCCGTCGCATCTGGGCGGATCACAGGTGTATCACTGGCTAGACGGTCATTCGCCTTTGCAGGTTGACCCAGCCCGGATATCGGGGCTTAAGGCCATCGGTCTTGAGGCCCGCAGCCCCCTTCGTCGCGCTTACGAATGGCTATTCTCCCGCGGGACCTACGATCCGCATGAGGGCCTGACACTGGCGGAGCTTGGCGATGCTTGATGGCTCCAACAGGATTGAAACGCCAGACGTAGAAAATCAGGCGTTTTTTGCTACCTATGCGCCGATGGCACAGGCAAATGGCTACAGCGTGATCGGCCTGCAGCCTGGCAGCAAAACCCCGCTTTTGCATACGCCTTGGCAGAATTTCTGCTGGAACCGCTCTGACATGTCCGAGATTGAGTGGATTGCGCAAAGCAACCCAAATGCCGGTGTTGGGCTGGCTTGCGGCAGCCACACCATGGCTTTCGATATTGATGTCGCGGATGAGGATGCGGCGCAGACTGTTCGCGAAATGGTTGAAGATATTTGCGGCCCGACCCCGCTGATCCGCGTTGGGCAGGCACCAAAGCTGGCGATGATTTACCGCTCTGCCAGCCCGATTATCCCGATCCGTCTGCCGATCTTCGACATTCTGGGTATGGGCTGCCAGTTGGTCGGTTATGGTCAACATCCTAAAACCGGCGGCACGTATAACTGGATCGGCGAGGGCGCGCCCCACCTGACACAGCTGAAAACCGTGCCGACCGTATCGCAAGAGCAATGTATCGCTGTGTCTGAGGCCTATATGCGGGCGCTTTTTGGCCAGCGCTTTCAGCGAATTATCTTCGATATTGATATGGAACTGGCCAGCATCGCGCTATCGTCGCGTTCGACTTTGTTTAAGCAACTGGCAACCTGTTTATTTCGGGGCAAAGCTGCGGCGCAGACCAAAATCCGCAATAAAATCCGGCGGCAAGAACTGCGCGCAGGTCTTTGGGGCTGCGTCATGAGGGCCGAGATCGAGGGCTGCGACGATAACGGAGATCTCTGCCGTCAGATGAGTGCACCGCAAATCATCGAAATTCTGTCACATGCAAAGCGATAGTCAAAGCTGTGAAATGACCGCGCCTATAGAGGCTCGTGAAATACCTAGGATATCGGACACCATCTAACTCGGTGAAACCTCTGATTTCAGGCCGCGTTAGATGACCCAGGTTTTATATGACGTTCTAAAGCTCCGCTTCAGTGGTGATGACCTTTGATAGAATGCCGTATTCGACGGCCTCCTCCGTGGTCAGCCACTTGTCGCGCTCAATATCTTCGCGGACTTTTTCGATGGCTGTGCCGGTCGCATCGGCAATGGTCTTGGCCAGACGCTCGCGCATGCGTTCGATCTGTTCGGCCTGAATGGCGATGTCGGTGACCTTGCCGCCAACCCCGCCTGACGGCTGATGGATCAAAAAGCGGGTGTTTGGCAGGCAGTAGCGATTGGCCTTGTTGGCGGCCAGAAAGATATGCGTGCCAGCACTGGCCACCCAGCCGGTCCCGATAACTTTCACCACCGGGTTTATGAACTTGATAATATCGTGGATCGTATCGCCCGCCTCGACATGGCCACCCTGAGAGTTGATGAACAGGGTAATGTCGTCATCGCTGTCCTCAGCCAGGGCCAGCAATTCTGCGGTCACACGTTTGGCCATTTTCTGGTTGATCTCTTCGCAGATCAAAACCTTGCGGGCCTTCATCAGCGCCTTGGCGATATCCGGGCCGGTTGCCTGTGCCTTGTCGTCTTTGTCGTCGCTCATCTGATCTCTCCTTGCTCGGGCCGGTCCCATCTAGCGCTCAATTGCTGACAAGACCTTATCTGTGATTGCAGGGGGCGGTTGCAAGGGCGATCAGGCCGAAAGCCGAATGACCGAGATCAGACGGCCATAATCGCTTTCGCCTGCATGGGTCGTGCGGCGGTAGGAATAGAACCGCGCCGCATCGGAATAGGTGCATTGCTGCACCCAATCCGCATCGGCGATACCAGCGCTGCGCAGCCGATGCAGCACCAGCCCCGGCAGGTCGAACAGCATTCGGTCGTTTTGACCATTGATGAAGAAACGGGTGAAATCCCGGTCTTCATCCAGAAACGCCTCAAAAAATTCCGGGCCGACCTCATAGGCTTTCTGGCTGATGGTTGGTCCCACCACGGCAACGATACGATCCCGCACAGCGCCCAGGTCCACCATGGCCGAGATCGTGTTTTCCAGCACACCATCCAACGTCCCACGCCAGCCAGAATGCGCTGCGCCAATCACGCCAGCACCAGCATCCGCAAACAGCACCGGCGCGCAATCAGCGGTCAGGATACCTAATGCCAGCCCCGGCTGATCAGTCACAATAGCATCGGCCCGCGGGCGGTCACCACCCGGCTGTGCCACAACTACATCCGGCGAGTGATGCTGACGCAGGGACAGCAAGGCATCCTCAGCCACGCCCATATCCGCTGCAACGCGCGCGCGGTTCGTGGCCACGATGTCCTGCTGATCACCGGAACCGGGTCCGCAATTCAGCCCGGCATAAATGCCCGAGGACGCGCCTCCTTTGCGGGTATAAAACCCGTGCGGCGTTCCTTTCAGCAAAGGCGAGGTCAACGCTTCCAGCGACATCAGGCAAATCCGGGTGGTTCAGGGGCAACCTCTGGCGTCAGCGCCAGCACTTTGAACAGCTTCCCCATTTCATCGGGATGCGTCAACCGTCGATGCTGTGCCGCGATACTTTCAAAATCCCCGGTCGTTGCCAGCCGTTCGGCCCGGGCAGTGATGCCAAGCCGTTCCAGAAAGGCACCTTGGGTTGCAAAGCTGTGACGCAGACCCGTTGCCTGAGCGGCCAATGGCGCAAATCGGACATGCGTGGTCAGGTCGGCCTGTCCGGGCTCGTCCAGTGGGTCTGCAAAAGCATGCTGTGACATGGCCTGCAGCGTGTCGCCGGTGCCGTCCCAGTCCCCATAATCCACCATCAGCGCCGCGCCGCCATGATCTGCGATGCGCTCTGCCAGATCAGCGACAACCGCTTCACCAGCCGGGGCCCACTCCACCAGTGTCTGGTCGGGCACGGCCGCAAACTGCGCCTCCAGATCAGGCACCGCCATCGCAGGGGATAGGCCAAAGCCCAACGCATCTCCCTCGATCCCGACCCGGCGTTCGCGCCATTTGCCCTGATCCCGGACAAACTGGCGGATTGGCAGCGCATCCAGAAATTCGTTGGCCACAGCGAATACAGGTCTGCCGCTTGGGATATCGGCAACCTGATCCGCCCAACGGACCGCGTGCCCGCCTAGTGCCTGCCGCTGCACATCGCGCAGCTTGGCCCCGGCCTCGACCAGCCAAACCTCGGCTGCATCCCTAAACCCGGGCACCTGACCTGCAACCCGCAGGATATCGACCATCAGCGTCCCACGGCCCGGGCCCAGTTCAGCCAGCACAAACACAGGACGGCCCTGATCTTGCCAGACATGCGCCAGCCATAGGCCGATCATTTCGCCGAACATCTGGCTGACCTCGGGCGCAGTGGTGAAATCCCCTTCCGCCCCCAACGGATCGCGATTGATATAATACCCGTGCTGCGGATGCGTCAGACATAACGCCATGTAATCCGCGACACTGATCGGCCCGGTCTGAGCAATCTGCGCCCGGATGATCGCCTGAAGCGGCATCAGCTTCTGCGCCGGACCGCCAGCAGGATCACCAGGCCAAGCGCCACCATCGGCAGCGACAGCAACTGGCCCATGGTCAGGCCCCAGGCTTCGGGTCCGGTGCCAAAATGCAGGTAATGGCCAAAAGGATTGCCGTCGGTCACAAACTGGCTGTCCCCCTGACGGAAGCCTTCCGCCAATGTACGCGCCAGTCCATAGCCCAAGAGAAACACACCGATTGTCCGCCCTGGATATTTCAGCCACCCCAGCCGCCAGACACCATAGCTGAGCACCAGGAACAGCAGCAGCCCTTCCAGCCCTGCCTGATACAATTGCGACGGATGGCGCGCGCAAATCTCGCCAAATTGCACGGGACAGACCTGCGCCTCGGGCGAAGGGAAGATCATGCCCCAGGACGCCGTGGTCGGGCGGCCCCACAACTCTCCATTGATAAAATTCGCCAGACGTCCCAGCATCAGACCAACCGGTGTTGCAACGGCAACGACATCACCCAGGCGGACCATGTTGACCTTGTTCACCAGCGAGAACCCGACAATTCCAAGCACCACGCCCAGAAATCCGCCATGGAAGGACATGCCGCCATTCCATACGGCGATCAGCTCCATGGGTGTCTCAAGCAGGTCGCGCCTGTAAAACAGAACATAGCCGATCCGGCCCCCAAGGATCACGCCGACGACCATCCAGGTCAGCAGGCTTTCGACCCTGGTCGCATCCATCGGCGCACCGCCCTTGCCCCAAAGCTTGGGCCGACGCAGGATGCGGGCCACATACCAGGCTGCAAACAGAAGCCCAGCGATATAGGCCAGCGCATACCAGCGCAGGGCAAATTCGCGCCCGAACAATTCTATCGTGAAGAGGGCCGGATCAATCTCGGGGAAGGTCAGGGCGTAAATCATGCGGTATCCTTGATACTCTGCCGCTTTGTTCACCGCTGGGCCGGGCAAAGTCAACCGGTTGGCAAATCAGGGCTCAGACCCCATATAGAGGCTAACGGACGGAGACAATCACATGCAGACCCGCAACAAGATCATGGATGACATCTCGCAACTGATGACCAACGCCATGGGCGTGGCGCAGGGCGCAAAGGACGAAGCAGAAACCGCGATGAAAAGCTGGATCGACCGCTGGATGGCCGACCGCGATTTCGTGACCCGCGAGGAGTTTGATGCTGTCCGCGCCATGGCCCAAAAGGCCCGTGAGGAGAACGAGGCGCTCAAAGCCCGGATTGAAAAGCTGGAAGCGAAGTAATCCCGCCCTCTCGGAATTGCGCCGATTTATGTCTGGTCCGGATCGCTTAGACGGGCCGGGTATTCATAAGTTCAGCCCGTGCTACCAAGCTACATCGGCACGCCTGTCACTGAATGTCACAGCAGCGTCACCAAATTTGTCTTTACAAGCGCCCCGCTTTGGTCGCACCATATGTCGTAGGATGGCAGCAGACTATCCCAAGCGATATACAATCTCACAGCCCCTAGCGGGCGTTGCTCCGCCGGAGGCCACTATTGAGAGGCATAGGCATGAGCAGTGTCGAGCACGACTTCCTGAGCGAAGACCTTCACCCCATCGATATCGTTGAAAACCTGGCAGAGCATCACGCCTGGGATTTTGATCGGATCGCCGATGACCAGATCGCCATGGCGATTGAGGGCACCTGGCGGACCTATTCCCTGACGCTTGCCTGGTCGCCTTATGATGAGACACTGCGACTGATCTGCGCCTTTGATATGGATCCGCCAGAGGACCGCCTGCCTCACCTGTTTGACGCAATGGCGCAGGCCAATGATAAATGCTGGTGCGGAGCGTTTGTTCTGTGGCAGCAGCAGAAGATGATGGCCCTGCGATATGGGCTGAACCTGGCCGGAGGGGCCACCGCCTCGGCCACGCAGATCGGTCAGATGGTGCGCAATGCGGTCGCGGCCGCAGAACGGTTCTTCCCGGCTTTTCAGCTGGTCTGCTGGGGAGATGAAGAGGCAGATCAGGCGATGGATATCGCGATCACCGAAGCTTTCGGTCGCGCCTGAAACGCTTTAGGTTTCCCGGACAACCGGGAAACCACCACCAAGGACATCACCATGACCGACTTTTCCAAATTCGGCTTCGATCCCGAGGCCCTTCAATCGCTGTTCAAGCACGCCGACTTCACAAAAATGATGCAGGGCTACAGCCCTGCCGGGATTGATGCTGCCAAGCTGTGGGAGACCCAGCAAAAGAACCTGGAAGCCCTGATTGCGGCCAATCAGACCGCCGCCAGCGGCGTTCAGGCGGTGTTTGCCAAGCAAGTGGCGATGCTGGAAGAGGCCATGGTCGATGCCAGAGCACAGCTTTCCGCCCTCGACCAAACCGCGATGGACCCCAAACAGGCAACGGCCCAGACCGAGGCTGCGAAAGCCAGCTTTGAGCGCACGCTGGAGCGGATGGGTGATCTGGCTGAAACCGCGCAAGCCGCCAATGGCGAGGCGTTCGAGATCGTCGCGGAGCGGGTCAAAGCCGCAATGTCGGAACTGCGCGACGCGATGCGCAAAAAAACCTGATGGCCGAGATCAGCTTTGACGATTTTCTGAAGGTCGATATCCGGGTCGGGACTGTTTTGCGTGCAGAGGATTTTCCCGAGGCGCGCAAGCCTGCAATCAAACTTTGGATCGATTTCGGGCCAGAGATCGGTGAGAAAAAGACCTCGGCCCAGATCACCGCACATTACACGCCGGAGGGCCTGATCGGGCGGCAGGTGATGGCCGTGGTGAATTTTCCGCCGCGCCAGATCGGGCCATTCATGTCCGAGGTTCTGGTTCTGGGGGTTGCTGATGCGGATGGCGGCATCGTTTTGCTGGCTCCGGATCAGGTGGTCAGTCCGGGGCAGCGGATGCATTGAACCGGTCCCTTGCGGGACCGGTGCCTCCGGCGGGGATATTTTGGGAACAATGAAGGTTTGGGGTGTTTTGTTCGGTCGGCTATAGCGTCGCGCGTGATGTTTAAGGTATTTTGCGAAACGCTACGTTTCGGGCGGGCGGTCGCCAACCTCTTCGCGCCAGTGGCGGCGGCAAAGCGAGACATAGGTTTCGTTGCCGCCCACCTGGATCTGCGGACCCTCGGTCAGCGCTTTGCCGTCAGGGCCGCGGCGCACCACCATGGTTGCCTTGCGCCCGCAATGGCAGATCGTGCGCACCTCGCGCATTTCATCAGCAAGGGCCAGCAATGTGGCCGAGCCGGGAAACAGTTTGCCGCGGAAATCCACCCGCAGGCCGTAACACATGACGGGGACATTCAGATCGTCAACGGCGCGGGCCAGTTGCCAGACCTGATCTTCGGTCAGCCATTGCGCCTCGTCCAGCAGCACACAGGCGCAAGGCCCGGCCGCTAGGCGGTTACGGATCATCTCGAAAAGGTCTGCGCTGTCGTTAAAGGTATCCGCCTCGGCCCCGATGCCGATGCGCGATCCGATCCGGCCGGTCCCTGCCCGGTCATCAAAATCCGCGGTCAGCAGATAGGTCTGCATGCCGCGTTCATTGTAGTTGTGGGACGCCTGCAGAAGGATCGTGCTTTTGCCGGCGTTCATGGTCGAGTAGTTGAAGTAAAGCTTGGCCATACCCTTTCTGACCGCAGCGGGACAC
The DNA here is from genome assembly GCF_054457435.1 of Halovulum sp. GXIMD14793. Taxonomy (NCBI): domain Bacteria; kingdom Pseudomonadati; phylum Pseudomonadota; class Alphaproteobacteria; order Rhodobacterales; family Paracoccaceae; genus Halovulum; species Halovulum sp. GXIMD14793. The sequence continues at coordinate 69,903 of NZ_JBTLNE010000011.1, forward strand.
GAGGGTCAAGGGCACCGCATCATCAGGGGATGCAAAATCTGGCGCAATTGGGCATGATCAGCCGACGGCAACCGGGGATAAAGCGATGGGCGAGCGTGACCTGCAAGATTTTCTCAAAAAACATACCGAACAACTGGTCAAGGAGGTGGGCATAGAAGCCGCCTGCAAGCTGACCGGAAGGTCAAAGGCGACGCTGGGCCGCTACTATTCCACAGCACCGGAACATGCCGACCGTTTCATGCCCATTGATGTTGTTGCGCAGCTTGAGGCCGCAACAGATTTTCCGCATGTCACCAAAGCGCTGGCAGATTTGCGAATGATCGTGCTGAGCTATGACAGCAAAACCCGGGAACCGGCCTCTGCCGGGGTCAACACGGATGTCATCGCCTTGTCGCAGCGCTTTGCCCAGTTGATGGCGGAGTACAATCTGTCGATTGATGATGGGGTGATCTCGATCAACGAAGCCAAGCGGCTGTTGCAAGAAACCGTGCAGATCCAGCAGATCCTTATGGAAATGAAGCTGCATCTCGAAGCCGAGGCGTGAGGGACGTCCGAACGGGGGGTGAGGTTGTCGAACGTCCCTCCGGAGTGACCGGGATGTGCGGCATCCCGGCAACCCCTGGCCCCCCAATGATTAGCTGGGCGAGCCCTCCAAGCCGGGGTTCGGGTTGCGCGACCCCCGGCACCTGTGTTTGTGCCAGAAGCCGCGGGGTCTCAGAATGGGAAAAGCCGCGCGAACTTCCCCCTTAACCAAGGGGAAAGCCCGCGCGGAGGTGAGCCGGGCCGCCGCAGGCAGGCAAACGGTCCCGGCGGGGCATCTTATAGCGTCTCGCGAAGTACCTGAGACATCCTGTATCATCGGGCGCGTTGAAATCTATGATTTCAGGCAGCGTTGGATGAGTCTGGTCTTTCGCATGACGCTCTAATTTTTGTCGACATAGACGCAGGTGCCGCCGGAGTAGTTGTTCTCGTTCTTCTCCTTCACATGGCCTTCTGAATCCGCTTCGATCTTGAAACTGATCTGCATCACCTCGCCGGTGCCTTTGTAAGGCGGGCCGACTTCCTTCCAGACATTGTCGGGTATCCAGGCATTGACGACATGAGTGCCGCCTGCTGGCAGCGCCGGAACCGGGTAGGATTTCACCGTCTTGCCGCCGACCATCGGCCCGCAATAACCGGTCCCAGCGACGCCGCTGGACCCTGCACCGTAATAGGGCGCCGCCCGCAGGTCCGGCAGGGCGATCCGGGCGACCGTCGCATTCGGGGTGCGCATGACGCTGATCTGATTGCCGCCCTGGCGTGGCTTCGGGCCAGCAAATGAGGTTGAAGCGATGCTAAGTGCAAGCGCTGTTGTGAGAGCAGTACAAAGGCGTTGCATTTCCTATCTCCATCTGGTTGTGGACATAGGACGCGTGACGCAGCGCAGAGGTTCAATCGTATCTGCTCTCGCACTGCGTCGATGTTCACGGTATAGTCCTTGGTATGCAAACGCTTTGCCGCGACTGTCTGTCTCTTTCCGAAACACAAGGGCGCTGCCCGGCCTGCCGGTCGCCGCGCACCATTTCGCATGCAGAGCTGATGGATCTGACCATCGCCCATATGGATTGCGATGCGTTCTATGCCAGCGTGGAAAAGCGCGACAATCCGGAATTGCGCGACAAGCCTGTGATCATCGGCGGTGGCAAAAGGGGCGTTGTGTCGACCGCCTGCTACATCGCCCGGATCAAGGGCGTGCGCTCGGCCATGCCGATGTTCAAGGCCAGCGCCCTGTGCCCCGAGGCGGTCGTGGTCAAGCCGCGCATGGCCGCCTATGTCGAAGTATCGCGCCAGATTCGCGCGATGATGGAGGAGCTGACACCAGCCATCGAACCCCTCAGCCTGGATGAGGCATTTCTGGACCTGACCGGCACCACGCGCCTGCATAATGCTCCACCGGCGGTGCAATTGGCCCGGCTGACGAAGCGGATTGAAGAAGAGGTCGGCGTAACCATCTCGGTCGGGCTCAGCCATAACAAGTTTCTGGCAAAAGTCGCGTCCGACCTCGACAAACCGCGCGGCTTCTCCGTGATCGGAGCCGCCGAGACCGAGGCGTTTCTGGCCCCCAAGCCGGTCTCGATCATCTGGGGCGTTGGGCGCGCGTTTCGCGCCACATTGGAAAATGACGGCATTCGCACCATCGCTGATCTGAAACGACGCGACCGGAAGGACCTGATCACGCGCTATGGTCAGATGGGGGAGCGGCTGTGGCATCTGGCGCGCGGGCAGGACAGCCGCAGCGTCAAGGCGCAGTCGAAGATGAAGTCCATCTCAAACGAAACCACATTCTTCGAGGATACCTGCGACCCGGATCTTCTGGATGGGCATCTGTGGCGGCTGGCCGAGAAAGTTTCGGACCGGGCCAAGGCAAAGGAAATCGCAGGACGTGTCGTGACGCTCAAATTGAAGCGCGCAAATCACCAAAGCCTGACACGGCGCATCAGTCTGGCCGAACCGACGCAGATGGCCGGACTGATTTACGAGACCGCCCGCAGCTTGCTGGGGAATGCACTGGGTGAGGGGCCTTTCCGGCTGCTGGGGGTCGGGCTGGCCGAGCTTTGCCCTGCGGATCGGGCCGATCTGTCTGCCGATCTGCTGAACCCCGACGCCGCCCGCCGCGATGCCGCGGAGCGGGCCTCGGATGCCATCCGGGCGAAATTCGGCAGTGATGCAATCCGCAAGGGGCGGTCCTTGCGATAGGGCGTCATGCGCAAACTGGCCCGCTACTCTGCGGCAACAGCAGCCTGCCCCTCACCCAAGCGGACCAATTCTGCGACCACCCGGGTCAGACGCGCGGCAAGGTCAGTGAATTGCGGCAAGGGGCGCAGTGTGGCTTCGTCCATGTAAAGCGCCCGGTCGATCTCGATCTGCAACGCGTGGATCCCGCGCGAGGGCCGACCGTAATTCTGGGTGATGAACCCCCCTGCAAAAGGCGCATTGCGGGCAACGACAAACCCCTCTTCAACAAAGGCGGTCACCGCCGCATCGGAAATCCAGCGGGCGCAAGAAGCACCGAACCGGTCGCCCAGGATCACGTCCGGCCGCCGCCCCCGCACCAGCGGGGCCGACGCCAGCGCATCATGGGGCATGGAATGGCAATCGAACAGGATCGCCGTACCGAAACGCCCGGCCTGTTCATCAAGCAGGGTCCGCAACATGCCGTGGAACGGGCGATAGGCAAGGCGCAGGCGATCCTCGGCCTCCTGCCTGGAGATCTTGCCAAGCCGGATATGCCGCCCCTCGGACACCACGCGCGGGATCACACCCAGACCCGCGGCAACGCGGGCATTGGCAGATTTGCGCGTGACCTCCACGATCAGCGCAGGGTCCAGCTCATCCGCTGCGCGGTTAAGGTCGACATAGGCCCGTGGCAACAGGGCCGACAACAGGGGCGCACCGTGATCCGGAACAGCCGCGAACAGCCGATCCACAAAGGCATCTTCTGAAGACCGGATCGCCAAAGGGTCCAGCACAGCGCTATTCAAGAAGGCCTGCGGATAGGTCCGACCCGAATGGGGCGAACTGAACACCGCACAGGATGCAAGCCGTTCCGGCATCCGAAGATCAAACGCCTGCAAATCAGCACCTCGTATCTCTTGCCACAGATAACCTAGTGCAGTTTCCGGTTTGGCAAAAGGACTTGAACACCGCTGCCAAGATTTATATAGACACCGGACACGCGTAGGAGAGATTCTGCGCGTTACCGGTTTTCCGGGCGTATAGCTCAGCGGGAGAGCACTTCGTTGACATCGAAGGGGTCACTGGTTCAATCCCAGTTACGCCCACCATTTCCGCCCATTCGGGCACCAAACGACACGGCGCCAAGCGCCGCAGAAGGAGAAGGACCATGAAGGTCAGAAATTCGCTGCGTTCGCTGAAGAACCGGCATCGTGATTGCCGCGTAGTACGCCGCAAAGGTCGCGTCTACGTCATCAACAAAACCCAGCGCCGCTTCAAGGCCCGCCAGGGCTGATATTTGGCGTCTTTGGATTTGAAGGGCCGTGCCACTGGCGCGGCCCTTTTACTGTTTGTGAAGGCAGGTGCTGGGGTAATCCCCCCATTTTTAGAGGGGTGCATCAGTAGAATTTAAGCTGTTTTCGGCGACAAAGAGGATCGCATTAATCACGGTCAGGTTCGAAACCCGCACATTCCCGCGCTGAACCGGTAAGTAGGGGCAGATCAGCGCGTAGTGGCTTTCTGTTATCTCATTCATAACAGATACTTTGTACAAAACAGC